>JAIOTL010000178.1 GCA_021106775.1 Planctomycetota bacterium
AGGTAATATGAAAGTTCTTATCGGATTATTGGTTTTCGTTATGTTAACCGGTTGCTTCAAAAGTGATGAAGAAATAAGCAAAAAACCTGTCGTCTTTGAAAAAGATGCTGGGAAGAATGATGCGAAAATTGATTTAACCGACATGATTCCAAAACTTGAACCTCTGCACGCAAAAATGCCAGAAACTAAATCGGGCGATTGGCTTGATAGACATCATGAACCGGGTCAGACATTTGCACAATATCTCAAAGCCAAACCGGTAACAATCGATGAGAAGCGCAAGATTCTGTATATTCAGCCCTTGGGGGATTTTTCCAAGACTCAATGGAAAATCGTCAAACTCGTCGCTGAATACATGTCGATTTTCTTCAATGCCAAAGCAGAAATCCGGGAAAAGCTAGATTTATCAGTGATTCCCAAGGATAAACGCAGAATTCATTTTGGCAATCTTCAGCTTCTGAGCACGTATATTTTGCATGATGTTTTGTATGAATCATTACCCGATGATGCTGCGGTTTACCTGTGTTTTACGGCAATCGACCTGTTTCCTGATCCTGAATGGAACTTTGTTTTCGGTCAGGCGAACACGCGCACACGTTGCGGGGTTTGGTCGATAAACCGCTTCGGCAATCCTGACGAGAGTGAAGATACGTATAAATTGTGTCTTAAGCGTACTCTGGCAACGGCGACGCACGAAACCGGACATATGTTTACGATTCGGCACTGTATAAAATGGAAATGCAACATGAACGGCTCGAACAGTATGCGTGAAAGCGATTCGCGCGATGTTTGGCTATGTCCGGAATGTTTAGCGAAAGTTTGCTGGGCGACTGGTGCCAGTCCAATAAAACGCTATGAAAAACTCGCTCAGTTCTGCAAAAAGAATGGGCTAACCCGTGAATCAGAATTTTTCACAAAATCCGCAAAGACGCTGAAATAATCAAAATGAGCTACATTTTTGAACGCAAATAATGATATTTTGTTATTTATGTTTGAAAATGCTAATCGAGGTACAAATATGAAAAATAAATTTCCAATTGCGATATTATTATCGATATTGCTTCTAGTTTTGCTTGTGGTAACGCTGTCGGTTTTAGGTTTTTTTAAAGGGATAACCAGCATGTTTTCTGATGGTTGGATGGATGTAGATTATCAACCGACCAAATCTGAGAATCAAACAAAACGAAATTCTGATTATACGTATATTCACACGATTCAGGGGATTTCGCATGTTTCACCTTTTAACGGAAAAAATGTCGAAAATGTTCACGGCGTGATAACCGTCGCTGGTCCAACGTTTTACATTATGCAAACTGTTTCCGGCTTTGAAGATGATGACACGCGGACTTCAGAAGCGTTGAAAGTTATCGCAGATAAGAATCACGGCAGGAGCATCGGCGAAATTATTTTGATTGATGGAACAATGAATGAATTTCGTCCGAAAATCAATAGTTATGGCACCTGGAAGACCGACAAACATGCTCTCACAACAACAAACCTTATAAATTCGACAAATATTCGAGTTCTAAGTAAAATTGAGAAATCCGCGTTGCCGAAACCTGTAATCATCGGACATGGCGGTAGAATTCCGCCTGACGCTACGATTTCGAAGCATGTCGGAAGCGTCGAGACCGCAGAATACACGCTTAATCTACAATATGGGCTTGATTTTTACGAAGCACGAGAAAGTATGCTGGTGCAGATTAACAAAGCGCGTGTTGTCTCGCCGTTGGCATATGGCGCGGTTTTCATTACGCCTGACAACGGAATTCATGCAACAGGGATAACAAAACAAGGCAGCATCAAAATCAGCGAGAATGACAGAAATCCTGAAATTATTAAAATTAAATCAGGTTACCGACAGAAACGTCTGCCGAAATTCTGCGAAACAGGCGATTCGCTGGGTACAATTATAGGCACAATTGACTATGACTGGGGGAATTTCACGATTTATACGACAGAAGATTTCGTGTACACAAATAACACTTTGAAGCGTGAGAAAACAAAGTTGACTGGTTCTGCGGACAAGCTGACGGTTGCAACGTTTAATGTCCATAATCTTGATGCTTGCGACAGCTACGAGCAGTTTAATAGTCTTGCGCATATTATTGTTGAAAACCTGCAATCACCTGACATTCTGGTTTTAGAGGAGATGCAGGACAATAACGGTAAACGTTCCGGGGCAGATAAGGGTGCTAAGAAGGGTTCGACGGGTGTGGAAGCTAATAAAACTTTTGGCAAACTTATTACCGCGATTAAGCAGGCTAAGGGACCGAAGTATGCATATTCGCAGATTGACCCGGTGTATGCGAGGGAAGGCGGCGAACCGGTTGGCAACATTCGCGTCGGTTTTCTCTATAATCCTGAGCGTGTTTCAATTGATGAACGTGGGAAAATCAATGATAAAACATCTACGTCGACAGCTCTTTCAGATGGTGCAGACGGAATTGAATTGACGTTGAATCCAGGCAGAATCGACCCGAAAAATCCTACTTGGAGAAGCAGCAGACCGGCGACTATCGGCGAATTTGTTTTCAATGGGCACAAGGTTTTTGTTGTCGGTGTGCATCTAAACTCGAAGTCTTCGGATGGCACAGCATGGGGTTGGAATCAGAATCAAACACCTGCGACCGAGAAAAAACGTGCTGTGATGGCTGGAATTGTAACCGATTTCGTATCAAAAATTCTTGAAAAAGACAAAAATGCTCTGGTGCTAATTGCAGGTGATTTCAACGATTATGAATATTCAAATCCGCTTAGAATTTTCGAAAAACCCGGAATAAAAAATCTGACATTTAAACTACATGAAACCGAAAGATATTCGATGAACTATGCTGGGAACGCTCAGCTTCTTGACCATATTTTAATTTCCGAAAATTTTTACGACCGCGCGGAATATGACATATTGCATGTAAATTCCGATTTTAACGACAAAGCAAGCGACCATGATCCTGCAGTTGCGCGGATTTATCTGCCGAGATAGCTGATTTTACTTTTTATTTTTCTTGTACCAGAAATATGGGTTTTCGAACTTCGGCTTGCAGACTTTATTCGCTTCCATGATTTCATTCCAGTATTTATCGCAGCCCTGTGCACCGTATTTCTCGGCAGCAGGTTTGAGAAAACCGAGACTATTTCGCAAAAGCTCCGCGTTGACGTTCTTACCATCGCAGATTAGATAAATTTGATATTTGTCGTAACTAACGTGTTTAATTCGGATTGCCTGCACAACTTTTGCATTTTTAACCATGTTTTTTACGAGATTAAACGCCTGCGAAGCGTAGGGTTCTTGCGATGCGCCTTCTTTGAGTTTTTTACTTGGCAGAACTGGTGTGTCAACATTATTCAGCTCAAGCATCTGGTCGTTGTAATACATGAAATCACCTGCGATTATTTTAAGTTTGGATTTATCCAGCGTGATAAGCTTCAGCACAGGGAACTCGGGGTCGTCAGAAGCATCGTCATCGGATTTGTCAGCACCATTATTCTTGCCTACTTTGCCGTGTTTTACGACATCGGGGACATTTTTCGAGCTTTTGTAAATATATTTCTTGCCACCCTCAGGCATGTCAAATTTATTCTGAGGTAAGAGTTTTCGGTATGCAACGGCAAGCTCTTTAATGTTGTCCTCATCGGAATGAACAATAAGCACATTTTGCAGACTGTTGTATCTACCAAGGAAATCCGAAATCTGGTCAACCTTGCCATGTCCGCTGAAACTCCCTTTTCGAATAATCTCAGCGTGAATATCATAAGTTTTGTCCTCAAAAACAATCGTTTTATCGCCACGCTGTTTAGCCTTATAAATTCTACCACCGACTGACGTTGGTGCTTGATAACTCACCAGAATGAAGACTGTATTCGGGTCGCCAATCCACTTTTTCACCATATCATACGAAAAATTAAAGTCTGCCATGCCCGATGATGCAATTGCAATCTCGCCGTAGCCGACTTCATCAACGTTGTACCCACTAACGAAAATATCCGGGTCAAAAGGACCGTTTTTCATGAAATCGTCTGAGAAATAATCCTTAAACTCTGGTTTCGTGAAAATTCTGCTGTAAATCTTGTTAATCTTTGCAATCGTCGGGCTGAATATCTTTATCATCGATTCATCACGCTGTTTGATGTATCCCTTGCGAATGCCTTTGGTGAGTTCAGCCAAAACCTGCTGCGACCGGTCAAGGACAAACGCCGGTATGATTACACGCTTGTTCTCTGCAAGACATTTGCCGATGTATTTCACAAGCTCATCTCGGTCTTTTTTTGATGTGCTTTTTACTGTTGGTGAGTATGTTCCTTCGATAATTGCCCAGGTCGGGTCAACTTTTGGGTATTCTTGGGGTAGCAGGAAAGGCGAAGTTCCGCTGCCGTAATCGCCCGTCCAAATTAGTGAATGATTACTTTTTAGGCTTTTGATAAGCCCCATGACAGAACCAGGCATGTGCGGCGTGTTGTAGTATGTAACTTCGAGGTTTGGCGTGGGTTTGAACGGTTTGTGAATCGGCATTGCAACGACTTGTTTCATAGTTTTTTCAACGATTCGCCAGGCACAGTCTTTGCAAAGGTAGAAACCAAGTTCAGCAAGTTTATTGCGTGAAGTTGTTATGTAACCTCTCTCACCAGCCTTTATTTTCTTAACATCCTGACAATCTTCGAAAAGGTGAACCTCGGTGTTATCGTCCTTTTTTGTATTTTTCTCGTGCCAGTAGGTTGAGTAGAAGAATTTTTCTGTGCCGAGATTCGCTGTCTTTGCCATCATATGAAGCATCACGGGTAAAATCTCTTTCGTCGGTGGAGAGCAGTAGAATTTACCACTGAAACCGTTTTTTACAAGTTCAAGCATTCTGCCTGTGTGGTCGAGGTGCGCATGGCTGATGAGAACTGCGGGAACATCTTTGTAAACTTCGGGTGTGAGTCGTGCCTGATTCTTGAAATCAAAGCCGTAGAATGAGCCCGCATCAAGCATTAACGTTTCGCCGTCTATTTTAATCTTATGCATCGAACCGCTGACACATTGATTCGCGCCGTAGCCTACATATTCGAATGTTCCCAGCGATTTATTAGGTTTCGCATACGGATGTTTATCATTGTTGGTTTCATTTGCATCTGCATTATCTCTTTCTTGTTTTCTGAATTCTGTAATGTCGATTTCAGCATCATTATCGGGGATTCTCGAATTGATTTCAGGTGCATCAACCACATCATCTTTTCGAATCTGCGTATCGTTTATTTCTGGGATTTCGCTGTTAAACATGCCCAGAATCCAGAGTAGAAGCATGATGCCAGCGATGAAGCAGAAGAAAATTAGCAGCAGAATTAAGAATTTTTTGAATTTTTCTTTTTTGGCATCATTATGATGAATATTCCTTGGATTCTGCGGGTTTGTGTCTGGTTTTCGAACTCTTTTTCTCGGTTTATTATTCTGCATGATTTCCCTTAATTATTTTAGGTTCTGTCCCATAAGTATTTTGGGTATATACCGGTAAAAATTCTCATTCTAACTCAAATATTATAGCACGAGCGGACAAGTCAACTAAGGATGTAAAAGAATTTCAAGTATGCTTCCAGAGCGACTTTCCTTAAGCAATTCTTTTGCTTTTGCAGCAATTTGCTCAAGTTTGATACGCTTTTCATCAATCCTCTGTGTTCGCACATTGTCAAACATCGCTTCCGTCTTACACGATTCGATGACAAGCTTTAGAACCTCATATTTATCAACACTTGGAGAAGTTTGCGTGCCAAATTTCATGTTATTATCAAGTTTTCCTTCAATCGCTTCGGTGAGGAACAATTTCAAAACATTCGCTCTTTTCATACTATTGAATTTCATACATAAATAAAGGTAGTATTCTGATGGTTTGTCATGTTGCAACACTGCACTTTCCAGGTCTTCAAACATTTTACTGCTGACATTTCCTTTGCTTAACTCTGAGAACACATTTTTCATTGGTTCTGATATTTCGTCGAAATTTTGTGAGTAAAAAGCGATATAATCTTGCAGTTTAGAACTTATTTTCAACCTGATTTCAGGTGTTAATTTCATGTCTTTTATCACGAAACCAGATTTATACCTCTGTTTCAGTAAGATATTATTGCCGCTTTCTCTGAATTTCCATATATGAACATTAGCACCCGAAGCAGAGAAAATCCTGCCTGACTTATAATCGATGTCCGCATGCCAGATAGCATTCTTCATCTGTATATTATAAACCAGACTGCCATGAGTGTTCCATAGTGTTATTGTTGAATTCGTTGCGGTAAATATCGTGTTGGAATCAATGAATTTTGCTTCGACAACATAAATATGGTCAATTGAATTCTTGAACTCTATCAGTTTGTCGCCTTGTAGATTGTAAAGGGCGATTTCTTTGCCGGCAGCAAGAATACTCAAATTATCCTTGCTGAAACATGCTTTCGAGATTTCACCATCATGTTTGATTGAAGCAAGTTGTTTTCCCATAAAATCGTATATTCTCGACATTCCGTATGATGACACAAAAATTTTGCTGCTATCACCCGCAATTTCAACAAGATTAATCGAATTGCCATGTTCAATTTCAAAAACAAATGAGATTTCGTTAATAAGCGACCAGCAATTAATATGTCCGTTGTAGTCGATTGTAATGAGATGTTTATCATCAGGCGAAAATCTAACGGTTTTAAGCTCGATATCACCGACGATGATTTCGTCAACTTTCTCTCCATGCAGATTATAAATCGTCAGAACCTTGTTCCGTTCAGATGTGCTTTCTGCGATGATATATTTACCGGTGTTTGAGAATCGCGGTGTGTATTCTGAAATTGTACTTTTAACGTGAACATATTTTTGGGTTTCAATATCCCATAAATATGCTGAATCGGAGTTCTCAATTGACACCAAAACCTTGCTGTTCACAGGATTTGTATCAACAAAAACCAGGTTGCCCACATGATTTAATGTTGCTTTCAATTTGTTCTGAGAATTCCTCAAGTGAAGCTTCTGCCCTTCTGAGGTGTAATACAAGTCAGTATTTGTAACAAAACCGAATATACTGTTTGATGTTTCTGACCGATTAAGCTGCTGACCGTTAAACGTCCATAAAAAAACATCTCTGTTGTTTGAAGAATATGTTAAAAGCTGGTTTTGCAGACGTGAATGCTTAATCGACTGAATAGATTCATTGTGTTCGAGAATATCTGTGTAACTTCTGCGAATATCCCAATGATATGCTACAACGTCCGATACAACAACGAAACCGTTTCCATAATCAGTAAAAAAAACCGACTTGATATCAAATGGCATTTCCACCGAGCAAAGCAAAGTACCGGAAGCTTCCCAGATATAAAGTTTGTTGAATATGGTTACTGCGATTTTTTGTGTAAATTGGTTTTTACTTGAACTTGGTGAAGTAACAAACGATGTTATCGGAGTTAAATGTTTTAGCACGATTTTTGTTTTATTCTCAATGTTCCAAACAAACACGTCTGTTTCGGTTGAGGAAACAACAGTTTTGCCGTTGTTGATGAAGTAACAGTCTTTAACAGCGTTTTCATGCTCTAGCTCAGCAATAATGTTGCCATTTGTCTCAAACACAGTTGCGGTGTGCTTTTTCAAGTTATTCATGACGAACAGATTTCCGTCGCGTGAAACATCGGTTGATAAATAATTCGTATCAACGTTGATTTTCAATTGTTCTAACCCGTCAATCGAATAAATCCTCACGAATCCTTTTCCAAGTGCATAATTATATGAGATCGTGAATATATGATATTTTGTGCCCATAAATTCTGCGGAATATATAAATTCATCATTTGCAATTGACATTAGTTCCTCGCCCTCAAAATCATGCACGCAAATCCTTGAAACCGGATTATTATTCAACTTGCCGCTTTTGTAAGAATTCGTCAAGATATGCTTGTTATCGATGCTGAAATTGGCATCGCTTATTTCGCTTTTGGCAAAATCGTTGTTTTCATCGGTCGGTACAATCGTTTTGAGAAGCAAACCGTCGAAATTCCATATTTTTATTCCGTCAAGTCCTTTCGTAAGCACGCCTGTCTGTTTATCGAATTCAAATGTGCTGGTTAGAAGCGTTTGTCCGTCTGAAGAGAAATTTATCAACCCTACGAAACTTTCGTGATTCAGTTCGGAAACAAGGTCACCTGCCAAGCTCCAGATTTTTAGAGTTTTACTCCAGCATTTATCTTTGACGAACCAGGATGCCGTGAGAATTCGCAATCCGTCAGGAGTAAATACTGCGTAGGATATTTCATCATCATGTTTAAGTTTTGAAATAAGATTTCCCTGCGAATCCCATAAATATGCGTTTTTTGCAATTGTCAACAGAATGGATGAATCTGCATTGTAACGTGCAAGTGTTACCGGATGTTTGTGCCAATGCTGATTTATAATCGAGAATGGATGATTTTTGTGGTTAAGGTAGATGTTTCGTGCTGTGTCATTTTCGCGTATTGCCAGGGAATTCGAAGCGAATAGGGTGGCAGCGGGAATATTTCCTTCCTTGAGTGCCGATTCTGACGCTTTGGCATACGCAATCGAGAGATTATTCTGCGATTCTTTCAGTGCTTTTCGGGTGCCAGCTTCAGATTCCAATGCTTTCTGTTTCTCATTCTCGGCAATAATTTTCGCAATATCCGCGTTTTGCTTTTCCTGCTCAGCAATTTTTCTCTGATTTTTCTCACTATCGAGAGCGTTTGAAATATTTATGAACGAAATTGATGCGAGAATCACAGCAATCAAAAAAACTGCTGCCGCCGCAGTTACCAGAGTTTTATTTCGCTGAACCCATTTAACAAGTATCTGCCACGATGAATATTGTGCTGCCCCAACTGTAAAACCATGAAGAAATCGAGAAATCTCACTTTTAAGTGAGTTTACGGTTTGATAGCGTTCAGATTGCGATTTGCTCATTGCTTTAAGGGTTATAGCTTCGAGTTCTCGAGGAGGTATCGGCATACCTGTTTCTTCAGCCTTGACTGAAGGCAGAATTGGTGCAATCGATGTAACCATGCCGACGATTTCCCAAGCGGTTTTACCCTCAAACGGCAGAGAATATGTAATCATTTCGTATAAAATGACACCAAGCGAGTAAATGTCGGAGCGTTCGTCGATAATTTGAATCTCACCGTCAGCCTGCTCAGGAGGCATGTATGCTGGTGTTCCGATTACTCTGCCATCCATCGTAATTATCGGTTCCGAATGAATATTATCGTGTACTTTTGTCGCAATATCACCTTTGTTCAGATTCAGCCTAACCGAGTTCTCAGATGTATCATCAACTCCGATAACCTTAGCAAGACCCCAATCCATAACCTGCACCTCGCCAAACTCACCAACCATTATATTCGCCGGCTTCAAATCTCTGTGAATAACACCCTTGGAGTGCGAAAATGCCATTGCATCACAGATTTTAACGAAAATATTCATTTTCTCGGTCAGGCTGAGAACATCGCCTTTTTTCTCAAGCTCCCAGAATTTTGTTCGCGAATTACCCGGTGATTCTTGCAGTAATTTTCTTTCGTTACGAAGAATCTGCTGAAGCGACCTTCCACGAACATATTTCATCGTGAAATATATCCGTTTATCCTCGCTTATATTGATTTCATGTACGGGTACGATGTTAGGATGCTCAAGCTGTCCGGTTATTTGTGCTTCAATGAGGAATTTCTGAAGCTCCAATTTACTTGCCTGTCTGCCTGTCAGAATAACCTTGGCAGCAAGTTCGCGCTGTAAATCATGGTCGAAAACCGACAAGACTGCACCCATGCCGCCTCTGCCAATCTCACCGGTTACAACGTGTTTACCAAGTAACTCAGCTGTAACCGTTGTATCACCAAGCGAATCACCCTTTTTAAGTTCGAGAACCGTATCATCGGAATCAGGCTGTTCAAGATGAATACTCGATTCAATCTCGAATTTATCCTTCAAATAATCGGATACGAGCAAATCTTTTTTGCTTTCGTCCTCAGAAGCTGTTTGTGTATCCGATTTCGCTTGTTGAGTCGTATCCGCTGAGAACACTGTCTTAGGCGTGATTCTTGCGATATTCATGAGGGTTTCTTTGCTTTTGGCAGGAGTGAATCCATCGTCATCATCAAGTGTTTCAATTTTCTCGGGTTTTGAAGAATCTTCTGTATCTGATACATCTTTTTCCATGTGCGATAATATGCCAGCATCGAGTAAAAAGCACAGGAAATCAGCTGAATCACTCTGCTGATATTTCTGTACGTATTTATCAAGCTCGACATCGGAAAATAACTTTGTTTTCTCAAGAATTGCGAGTATTCGCACATCCGCATCGTTCATACGTTCCCCGACATTGTCATTTCATTAATTATCGCATTATACACGACAAAGACGGGCAATGAAAGAACGCTCTAAAAAGCGAATATGAATAATCGCAGACCGATTTCCCAACCCTCAGTAACACGGTTATTGCTTTCAAAACCTGCTTGATAGCCCCAAAATAACTCAACTCCCCAATAAAATCCTGGTTTGAGAATAGCTTTCGGCAGTCTTTCATAAGTTATTACAAGCGGATAACGCCAGCGCATAAACCAGCCCCATCCATCGCCACCTGTCGGCAAGCCGAATGCGCCGGTAATTCCGTATTCAGTCGGAAAAATGAGCTGCAAGCTAAACATTAACGCAGACCAAGGATTCAGAAACGCTCCTACGAAACTTGTGGCGGAAATGCCTTTTCTGAACATCGGATTGACAAATTTAATTTCCATAAGTCCGCCACCAAAGAAATCATCCTCATCGTAAAGTCCGACGAATTTCAACTGCGTGCCCAGAAAATACATGTCGAAAAATGCTGCGGTCCTTCGGTTTTCAAGAAATTCCTGACCTTTGAGAGCATCGCTGTAAAAATATGAGAGTCCGCCGCCAATGCGCCATCCTGAAATGTCCAGCGAACCCATTTTACCACCTGCAAAAAAATACATTGTTGCGCGTGAATCGAAAAACTCGAATTCATCTCTGCCAAAGTCTGAGCCTGCAGCCTGCACCTTCAATCCGACAAATTTATATTCAAAATTTAATTGCGTGTCATATGCTGTCCAATTTAACCGCCTGTCAAACCATCTGCTTTCGCTGACAATGCCTGATGACATATAAAACAATGGACCTCTCAGCGCAACTTTAAGTCGAGTATTAGAAGGTAAATCTTCCTGTGTTTGTGGTGCGATGTAATCGTCTTCACCTTGCCTAAGTGCGAGAATTTTTGCGATTTGCATGTCAAGTATGATTTTGCTGAAATCGACTTTTCCGCGCGTCTCAATCATTATCGGAGCTTGACAATCGAAATCACCGGCATGCGAAACATTTGATGATAGCACAATTATTATTAGTGGCATAATTATCGAAATATGTTTAATCAAGGATTCCCCCCAAGTTTCGGTTAGTCTGTGATTGAAAACTCAAAAATTGTCATTCCTGCGAAAGCAGGCAGGTAAACCTGCTTTTACTCACAACATCGACAATAGGACTCAAGAGCTTTTATTACCTTTTGACAGTGTTGTAAACTTAAAGCAGAAAGTCAGTC
The DNA here is from genome assembly GCA_021106775.1 of Planctomycetota bacterium. The sequence goes on from JAIOTL010000178.1 coordinate 11,550, forward strand.
AGGAATCCAGATAATATACTGAATATCCCGGATTCTGGATTCCCAATCAAGTTGGGAATGACATTGAAGATAGTTTTCAAATACCATCTAATCGATTATATACTGTCTGTTCATGATTTTTTCCCATTTTTTGTGTTTTATACTTTCCACGAATTCGAGTTTGATTTCCTGTCTGAAAGTTTCGTTGAGGATTGCTTCCAGTCCGGTCATTGCAAGTGCTTTTGCAGCGGTAACAGTGCCTTTAATTGCGAATGGCATCATTGTCGATGCTGTTGCAGCCCAGGAATGCAGCGAGATTCCAAGGGGAACAGTTGCTCCCCAAAGTTGTGCTGTTGGAGCAACCCAGCTCACGTCGCAGACATCGGTACTTGCCAGGAAAATCGGCGGTTCAGGCACAATAGAAGTGATAATTTCGGACATTCCGAGTTCCTCGATGCCAGAATTCTTTTGAATTTCACGTGCTAAATTGTTGTCATCAGCATTAAATTTGGTTGCTCCGATTTTATTAAGAATTTCCTGGATTTTATGTGATGCTGATTTATTCGGGTTGAATTCCCAGAATCCGATGTCAGCCTTCAAAACAGGCGCTCTGTATCCCTTGCTTTTGTTGCCGTGCCAAGTGCGCCAACTCATCATGTCGGCAGCCTTTGCCAGAATCTTCATATCCTCAATCAGCGCAAGAGCCTGCTCCATCGTTGCTTCGCGAACCTTGAACGAGAGCTTCGCGTAATCCGGCACGATGTTCGATGCCTTGCCGCCGTCATCGATAACATAATGCAGCCTTGCAGTCGTGGGAACGTGCTCGCGCATGAACTCCAGCGATTGGATGAAAAGTAACAGCGAATCAAGCGCGGATCTGCCGTCCCAGGGCGTCGCAGCAGCATGTGAACTTCTGCCGAAAAACTCCAGACTGCCCGAAATTGCTGCTACACTCGATTCAATCCACGCACGAGTAACCTCGTATGGATGCCATGTGAGAATCAGGTCGAAATCGTTGAATGCACCTGCATCAGCAAAATAAAGCTTTCCGCCGCCGCCCTCTTCCGCAGGTGTCCCGAAAGCATAAATATCGGCATTTAATTTCTGCGTTTCCACAATTTCCTTGAGGGCGATTGCTGCGGTTGCTGCACCCGCGCCAAGTAAGGCATGCTGACATCCATGACCAGCAGTATCAGATTTTTCGGGATTTTTATGAGTTACCGCATGCTGAAACATGCCCGGCAGTGCGTCATACTCGATAAGGTAGCCGATTTTAATGGCATCAGCATTTCCCGACAGAAATTTTGCGGTAAATGCGGTTTCCAGCCCATGCACAGGTTTTTCTACCTGAAATCCCGCATTTTCGAGAACCTTTGCTATGTATTCAGAACTTTTGTATTCCTTAAAGAGTGTTTCGGGATTTTCCCACAAAAACGTCCGTATCGCGTCAATTACATTGGTTTTGTCATCAACCGCCTGTGCTAACATCCTAAAAATATCAACGTTCATAATTTCGCTCCCTGTTCACATTATCAATGAATATGTTATATAATTAGTTGTGGTTTTCATATTATGGTTTGGTTGTCATTCCTGCGAAAGCAGGAATCCAGTGATTTGATAAATTGTAGTGATTTCGCTGGATTCCCAATCAAGTTGGGAATGACAATAACATAGTTTCTAAACCACTACCAAAATTTTCATTGTTTTACATGAAAAAATCCAATGACTGAAGAACATCTTGCACCCGATTTCGATAACCTTGAGCCAGTTGTGTTTAAGCCGACCTCTGATAATGCAGGTGTAAGGCTTGACGTATTTTTGTCCGAGAAGCTTACGAGATATTCGCGCACGTTTATTGCAAAGCTCATCAAGGACGGCAATATCAACGTTGAAAAAGGTAAAAACAAAGCGGGATATCGGATTAGGGGAAACGAAACAATTACTCTGCAACTGCCTAAACTCATGCCGTCGATGCTGAAACCCTATGATTATCCGCTTGAAATTCTTTATGAGGATGAATTGCTGCTCGTTGTGAACAAACCTGCGGGATTGACGACGCATCCAGTGAATAATCGGCATCAGGATACACTGGCGAATGCTGTTGTGGCGCATACTGACAAATTATCCAGCATTGACAAGAACCCGCTGAAATTGGGCATTGTACATCGGCTTGACCGCGAAACTTCAGGCGCAATCATTGTTGCGAAGGACGAATGGGCGCATTACAAGCTTTCTGAGCAGTTTCAGGCGCGTACAACCCAGAAAGAGTATCATGCAATTGTTATCGGTAATTTCCCGTATGACGAGGATATTGTTGACCTACCCATTGGTAGACACCTGAAGAATCCGGTGATGATGGCGATAAGCGAAAGAGGGAAATCGGCGAAGACGTTTTTCAAGACGCTCGAACGCAACGACAGTTTTTCGTATGTTGCTGCGTTTCCGAAAACCGGCAGAACTCATCAGATTCGCGTTCACCTGAGTTATCGAGGTTTTCCGATTGCCGGCGACAAGCTTTATTCGACACATATCACTAAAAACAAAAGCGTTCCAATCGAGCGTCATGCCCTTCACGCCTACAAAATTAAATTTACTCACCCGAAAACTCTTGAAACGCTTGAAATAACTGCGCCTTATCCTCAGGATTTTCAACAAATGCTCGATTTTATGCGAGAACAAAACTAGTGCACTGTTACATAAGTTCCAGGTTTTGTCATTCCCGTGAAAACGGGAATCCAGAACGTTTGTGCTATTGAAGATTCTGGATTCCCAATCAAGTTGGGAATGACAGAAGTATTATTTCTGTGCGACTGAGGTTATTTTACGCCATTGTTGTGATTGTGAATGAAGTGCTGAAATGCAACCGGATTATTTCGCGCAGCATGGTTAAATCCAGCTCATCGTTCTGAAACGCCTGTTGTGCATCGTTTCGTGCCTGAACTAGCAGGTCGAAGTTTTCAAGTGGATTGGCGAACTTAAAATAAGGTACGCCACTTTGCCGAAGCCCGTAAGTCTCGCCTGAACCACGAATTTCAAGGTCCTGCTCAGCAATTTCGAAGCCGTCGTTTGTTTTCAGAATTGTCCGAAGTCTTTGTTTCGCCTCATCGGTCTGCGGGTCGGCAACGAGAAAACAGAATGAATCCTTGCCACCTCTGCCCACGCGACCACGAATCTGATGAAGCTGAGACAGCCCAAAACGATGCGCATCCTCGATTATTACCATTGTCGCGTTTGGCACATCGATTCCAACTTCCATCACCGTTGACGAAACAAGTATGTCAATTTCACCTTTCGAGAAAGTTTTGAGGGTTTTTTCTTTGTCCTCAGGTTTCATCTTTCCAAAAAGTGGCTCAATTTTGAAATCAGTGTAAACTTTGCGCAAAACTGATGTCAGTTTCAGCACGCTTTTCCGTTCTTTTTCACCGTTTTTGTATCCTTCTTCTACAAACGGACAAACATAAAATGCTTGCTCCTTTTTCAACAATCGTCCTTGTATAAAACTGAACATTTTGGGCATATTTTCTTTTTCAATGAACTTCGTTGTAATACTCGCATAACCTGTTGGTCGCTCTTTAAGCGTTGTAACATCAAGGTCGCCGTAAACCGTGAGTGCCAGAGTACGTGGAATCGGTGTTGCAGTCATCACTAGCACATGTGGATGATGTCCTTTTTTCTGCAGTTTGTGCCGTTGTTGCACGCCGAATTTGTGCTGTTCATCAATAATTACAACTCCGAGTTTCTTAAACTTCACGTCAGGTTCAATTAAAGCATGAGTGCCGATGATAATATCCAACTCACCTTCATTTAAGTTCGAGATGATTTCGTCCCTCTGCTTTGTTTTCATGCTTCCGGTGAGCAATGCGATTCGAACCTGGCTTTCACCGAGAATTATATTGAAAGTGTCAAAATGCTGATTTGCCAGAACTTCCGTGGGTGCCATAAACACGGTTTGATGTTTACCTGCGGTGGCGGCGAGAGCAGCATAAAGGGCGACAACGGTTTTACCTGTTCCGACGTCACCTTGTAAAAGTCGCATCATACGTCCGTTTTGACTGACATCTTCTCGAATGTTATTAAATGCATTGAACTGATCTGGTGTTGGTTCGAAAGGCAGAATATTAATAATTCTGTCGTGAACCATCTCGCTGACAGTGAAAATCGGTTTTAACTTCTGCGGTCGCTCGAGACTTTTGCGCCATGCAAGTGCTGCCTGCAGGTAGAAAAACTCGTGATAATTCATACTTTCGCGTGCTTTTTCAGCATCTTCCACGGATATAGGCTTATGAACCGTTTTTATTGCCTTTTCAATATCGTAGAATCCATTGTTTTTGAGGTATTTTGCTGGTATCAACTCGGTGAGTTCGTGTGCAAAATTCTTGACAACTTCCGCAATTACCTTGCGCATCAAATAGATATTCAAGTCCTCGGATGCGTGATAAACCGGGTGAAGCATTTGCTGTGCTTCGGATTCATCAAGCTGATAAACCTCAGGATTCGTAAGCTGTAACGATTTATAATATTCCGTCTTTCCGCTGAGCATGACTTCCTGGTCAATCCTTAAAAGGCTGTCAATGCGATAATTGAAAAATGTAACGGTCATTTGTGCGGTTTCATCACCGAAAACCACTTCCAGTATCCGCCTTCGCTGACGCGGTGTGAATTTCAGCATTTTCGCGATAACTTTTGCTCGTATTGTTACTTTTTCACCGACTTTTAGGTCTGCGAATTTTTTCATATTCGCCAAGTCTTCATATCGAAACGGCAGATGCATCAACAGGTCGTAAGCATTGTAAATGTTAAGCTTCTGCGCAAAAACTTTCGCTCGTTCAGTTCCTACACCACTTAAAACCTCCAACGGGCTTGTCAATCCGAATTTATCACGATTAATTGAGTTTTCACCCACTTTGCACTCCTGCTATGCCTTACCCTGCATCGCGTTACCGAGATTAAAGATAGGCAGATAAAGCCCGAGAACGATAACAGCGACAACGGCACCGATTAGGATAATCATAACAGGTTCGATGATGCTTGAAACGCCTTCAACCGCCTGTGTAACTTCCTCGTCGTAGTATTCCGCAATATCCGATAACATTTCAGCAAGCGCACCGGATTCCTCACCAACAGCGACCATTTTTACAACAAGTTCAGGGAAAATCGGATGAATTGCCATGCTCTCAGCAAGTGCGAATCCCTGTATAATACTTTCGCGAATCTGTTCGGTGGACTTTGCGAGCATGTAATTTCCAGAAACTCGACCTGTGATGTCAAGTGCCTGGTCAAGCGGAACACCGTTATGTAGCAGTGTTGACAAAGACAGGCTGAATTTTGCTGTTGCAGATTTAACCATCATCGAGCCGACAACAGGGATTTTCAGGAAAAAGGTTTGCAATTGTCGTTTACCGGTATCGGAATTAGAATATTGCTTCCATAAAAGAATACAGGCAATTACAAGGGCGAGTACAATTAAGATATTACCTGTAATGAATCTACTGATTTTTACAAGTACTTGAGTCATTGCAGGCAGTGGTGCTTTTTTACCCGCTCCTTCGCATCTTGGGCATGCTTTTGCGCCTGCATTTTCTTTTGGGACTCCCTGATAATATTTATGTGAACCTTCAGGATATTCATTTTCATAACTACCTGTGTTAGGGTCAGCCAATCCTCTTGGGTTTGTTGTTGGAATAGCGTATCCAGTTGAGCTTTTCTTAGTTTTCCCATCTTCTGCCATGCTGCAAACCTTACACGGTCTAGCAAACATGTTGAAAATGCCTTCGAAATTTGGAATCAAGAAGACCAGAACAACAGAAACAATACCAAGGAAGAAAATAAAGACGAACTTCGGATACATTGTTGCTGATTTAATTTTTCGGTTTAGTGTATCTTGCTTTTTCAATGTTAATGCAAGCTGAATAACGATTTGTGCCAAAGAACCTGATGCTTCGCCAGCTTCAATCATCGCCCGAAACATAATACTGAAAATCTTCGGATGCCTATTAACAGATTCTGAAAAAGTCGCTCCGTTTTCGATGTCATCGCGCATCTGCTGAACTGCATCACCGAGATTCAGGTTACTTGTCTCAGAACCGATTGTTTCGAGAGCGTCAATCAAAGGCAAACCTGCTTTTAACATAGTTCCAAGCTGGCGACACATAACCGCTAAATCGCGAATTTTGACAGGTTTTCGAGTTCCCTGTCTTTGTTTAGCTTTTATGGGCTGTCCAAGTCCTCCAACACTTGCAGATGCTTCTGAAGTTTGTTCAACATTGATAACTATCAAACCTTGTTTCTTTAATTCACCCACAACTTGGTTGGAATTTGCTGCGTCAATTGTGCCTTGTAAATCTTTTCCTGTTGTGTCTTTTGCAAAGTACTTGAAAAGGGGCATATTTTACTCCTGATTATCTGATTATTGTTTTTATTATATTCGTAATTATTAAGCTGATATGAACCATTTTAGTTGATTTTAGGAATATGAAAAAGGTTTCTTGTATTTTCTTCCGTAATTTTGTTAATTTCGTCGAAGTTTATGTTAATTAATTCAGCAATTAGCGTCAAAACTTCGGTAATCAGCGAAGGTTCATTTCGCTTTCCTCTTTTTGATTGAGGAGCCAGAAACGGAGCGTCAGTCTCGATGAGGATTTTGTTTCTGGGAATCGTTTTTACTGTTTCTCGCAGCTCATTATTTTTTTTGTATGTAAGATGACCTGCATATGAAATGTACATTCCAAGTTCCGTAAAACGGTTGACATTCTGAAGATTACCGCTGAAACAGTGCATAACACCGTTTACATTATCTCCTAGTACATCTAACAGTATATCATATAAATCATCATATGCTTTGAATTGTCCGATTTTATCACGGCAATGAATGATGATGGGTTTGTCAAGTTCTCTGGCTATTCGCAATTGTTTACGTAAAACTTCATGCTGAGTCTCAATTGGAGAATAATCTCTGAAATAATCGAGTCCGATTTCGCCAACGGCGATGAATTTATTGAAATTGTTCAGTTCACGAAGCATTTCTGCAATTGATTCAGTCCATTTTGAGGCTTCTTGGGGATGACAACCAGCGGATAGGAAGATTTCATCGTGCTTATTAGCCAATTCCACGCCTTTTTCGAGTCCGTCAGGCAGCAATACTATATGATTTAACTGCACAACTCCTGCTTGTTTTGCCCTAATTAATACCTCGCTAAAATCCTTTTGGAAATCGTTCCAGTCAAGATGACAATGGCTGTCAATCATATTACCTCGTTGTAAATAACTTCGTAAAGTTCTGGATGGGGAAATTTTTTTGGATTAAATTTGATAATATCAATGTTAATCTTTCGACAAGAATTCATCAATGTATTAAAAACGGAGAAAACAATGAAACTGAAGTTTTTATGGTTAAAATACTTCGCAGCAGTCATTTTCTTGTTAATCGTTAGTTCGTCAGCATTTGCGCAGATTGACGATTACGGTCCAGAGGAAACTCATATTGAATGGGAATTTTCCTTTGAGCAAGACGAAGTTAAACCAGGCAGTTTCGTATTAATAAAAGGTTTAGCAACAATTGAGCAAGGCTGGCATTTATATTCGGTTCTGGAGCAAGACACTCAACCGCTTAAGATGGAATTCATTGAGCTTGACGGGCTTGAGACCGCTTCAAAGCTTTACAGTCCGCAAGGTAAGCGAAATGCTGATACATCCTTTTCTCCGCCATATGTTTCATACGATTTATACAACCATGCTGAGATAGGCATCTGGCTGAAAGTGCCAGAAAACTTCAGCAAAAATACTGCAAAAATTAAATTTTCACTCACCTGGCAAGTCTGTGAAGATAATTGCGTTCCAGGTGAAGAAACTTTTGAACTAACATTGAAAATCTCAGGAAACGGGCAATTTATTAATAAAACCACGTTCCCAAAAGGCGTTGTTTTTTCAGGTGATAAATACAAACCTGAGTCTGAGAACAGTATTGTTGATGATAAAGAAGAAGAACCTAAGGAAAACACAACTGAAACAGACAGTAAAACACCTGATAAATCTGATGAGAATCCTGCAAAAACCGATGAAAAAACTGATGGAACAGAAAAAATTGAGGAAAAAGAAGATTCTCAGTCAATAATTGGATTCCTTTTTCTTGCAGCCATTGGAGGACTCGGGTCGATTCTGACACCCTGCGTTTTTCCGATGATTCCCGTAACAGTCTCATATTTTCTTAAAACTTCCGAGAAAAAAGACACAAAACCCGTGCTTCTCTCAATTACGTATATGATTGGGATAATATTCACACTGACCTTCTTTGGACTTGTGCTTGCTCTGATTCTCGGAACTGAAGACATAGGCAATCAAATTGCGGGCATGCCGTGGTTGAATATCATATTCAGCGTCATTTTGATTTTGTTCACGTTGTCATTCTTCGGCTTGTTCGAGCTGACATTACCATCGAGTATTATTAATGGTTTGAACAAAATAGGCAGAAATCCGCAGACTGGTGTTGTACTTTCTACGTTCGTGCTTGGTGTTGTATTTACGTTGACATCATTTGCATGTACTGGACCTATAATGGGCTCAATTGTTCTTTTAGCGATGAAAAGCGGTGATTTTATGAGACCATTCTTAGGTATGTTGGTGTATTCAATCTTTTTCGCGCTGCCGTTCTTATTCCTGTCACTTTCACCAGGACTCATAAAAAAGCTTCCAAGAAGCGGAATCTGGATGGTCAAAATGAAGGTTTACATGGGTTTTCTCATTTTCTTGTTCGCATGGGTGTTTATTGTAAACGTCGATGCTGCCTGGGGTTGGGGCATATTCACAAGACCGGTAGTGCTTTCAATCTGGGCTGCAACCTTCTTCATGATGGGGCTTTATGCCCTTGGCAAGTTTAGATTTAAAGAAGAGGGTGCTGCAACTGATAGCAACATTGGACCATGGAGCGGATTCTTCGCAATATTTATGTTCGCGCTGGCACTTTATTTCGGTGGCTCATCACTAACAGGCAGACCGGTTTGGAACAGCATAAATACAATGTTCCCGCCTGCAAACTATGGAGACGACTACGAAGGTAAGAATTATTATCAGGACAAGCTGATTGATGAATGGTTTGAAGAGGCTGAGTTGAAGGGATTCAGTATGGGTCAGAGTGGGAAGAAGTTGGATATTGCTCCTCAGGGTGAGCATGACGGCTGGTTCTACAACTATGCAGAAGGACTCAAAGCAGCGAAAGAAAGCGGGTTTCCGGTGTTTTTGAACCTAACTCAGCATGCGTGCAAGAATTGTAAAGATAACGAGTCAAAAATATTCCCACAGAAGGAAATCGAGCTGAAGTTACGGCAATTTGTACTTATCAAACTTTACAACGATGTTCGATATCAAACAACTGCTGAGGAAGTTGCGATAAATGAGAAAATAGCGAGGAAATTCGAAGGTCTTGGTGTTTATCCGACGTATGTCATTGTGAATCCTGAAACTGAAACGCCTGTGGACGGCAATGCGAGTAAAATGCAAGGGCTTCTCAGGGTGGACGAATTCTCTGAATTCCTCGACAAACACATTGAATAGACAATTTATTGTCATTCCTGGTGGTCGAAATCCTTTAATTAGTATTGCACACTGTTACATAAGTTTCAGTGAACGGTAGAACAGGCATCCCTGCCTGTTTATATTGATGTTGAGTGTCAGGCAAGACACCTGACAAACTGATAAGAAAAAACCCGCAGCAATTGCCACGGGTTTGTTTTTTTGTTTATGCAAAACAGTTTACTGTTTTTCGTATGCGCCCATGTCAACCGTTGCTGTGGCGTTGCTGTTACCATCAACGATTCTGGTGTTACCAGCAATATCTGCTGCTGTTTTCACCTTGGTATTGTCGCCAGAATCAACACATGGTGAGTCGTTGGCGTCGCCGTCGCTTGTGTGCTGAGGTGTGAAGTCCATTTTCTTCACAGTCGCAGCGCCAGTACCCGGAGTTCCCGTGTAATATCCTGCAACCTTGAGTTCAGTATCCGAAACGACTTCAACCACTGCAATACACTTTGTATCACCGTCTGCAGTTAGATAAATCATGTCGCCACGCATAATCTCAGTCAAGAACACGGAAGTTCCTGGAGTTCCAGTAACTGTCATTGTGTCAGC
>JAIOTL010000157.1 GCA_021106775.1 Planctomycetota bacterium
TAAATCAGTTTGAAAACTTGAGAACATATTGAGAACTCAATAAAAAAAACTTAGAACGAAAACGCTCTAAGCCTATTGTATTCTGGCAGGGGAGAGACGATTCGAACGCCCAACCGGCGGTTTTGGAGACCGCTGCTCTACCAATTGAGCTACTCCCCTTAAATATGTTATATTGCTTCCCATAAATATCTTGTATATTCCGTCAGCTTCAAACAACTTTCGAAATCTATTCACACACTATTTTTGGGGTACAATCAAATATTGTAGAATTTTTGGTGGATTATGCAAATACATTCTCATTTTAAATAAACATGCCTTTAAGTATGCATTCATCAGCATTTCGTCATTGATATTGGCTCGAGTAAATTACATTTCATCAGCATGTTCTTATTGTTTTTTTGCATCCTTATCAATCTCAGTAATCTTCAAAAAAGTAATACAGTTTTTTTCAAGAGTATCGATGGCTTTACAATATTGTTTTAGGCTTTCATATTCGTCGACATCGTATTTCGCAGGGAATTTCTTAAATTTTCGTGTTATTACGATTTTACCATTTTGCTGTTTGACATCTAGAAGATAAATGAATGCTTTTGTGATGTAAAATGCAGATGAAGGAAGATTTAATACTAAGCAATTATCGGGAATTAATATTATTCTACGATCAATATTATAATTATTTTCATTGTTATTAATTTTCATTCCTAATTTACGCTTCGGAGTAGGTGCGTATTTTTGCAGCAATTCAAACGGTTTTAAGCACATTGACACTTCGGTTCTATTTGTATCGATTTCGTGCAATGCGTTTATAAATTTACCTTTAATATTTATTGTCAAAGGTTTGTTGCTTGTTAAATTTCTAAGTTCATAGTTTGAAACTGAATAGTTAGAAAGTTTTTCCTGGATTATTTGTGTTATTAATTGCTTTTCGCTATAATCAGAAAATTGCGGTAGATTATATTTTAGAATATTTGAATTCTTTTGCGATAGAATAATTGTTCCATTTGCAGACACTTCTGATGATTCCAAGCTAATATCAAATTGAGATGATTCTAAAAGGTATTCATTACTATTGTCGTTGGCAATGATGAATATATCCATTTTATTTTCATAAGATAGTCCAATTGCACCATAATAAGGCATGAAACTGCATGGGATATACTCCATTAATCTTGGCTCAAATAGTTGATAAATATAGTTTTTACCGTTGTTAATCCGAATTGCATTAACATAATTTATATCTGTAAAACAATCAATATTTTTGGATAATTCGAATTCAAGTAAAGTTTCAGAAGTAATAATCTTTATTTTCTCGAATTTAATATCAGCAGAAGTTAGTAATGCAAAAAACAAATTTTCTCGGTTACCAACACTTTTAAGAAGAGTTTCACTTGGAGAAACAATGAATAAATCATTCTCAATTTCATTTGCTACAAAATCGTAAATGACTTTAACTTTATCAATAACAAGTTTCGTGTTTTTAATTAATTGATCGACTTTTCGTTTAATTAGTGGCGGAGATAAAAATACTTCGTTTCTTTCAAGAAGATAATATTGAGTCAATTGCGGATCATTATTAGCATTTGTTATGTTTATATGCGGTAAAAATTCTGAAATTCTTGGTTCGTAGTCATGTTCTTCAGCAACTGGCGGTGAATTCTTCAATTCATAAACTAATATTTGATATTCTGCATCATTGTATTTCATTAAAGGATTAATTCCTTTTTCAAACACAATGAAGTCTTCAAATTTTTTCGTTTTTAATATCACAATTCTTGAATTAAGAAAGTATTCTTTTCTTTCTGGGTCTGAAAAATAGAACTTAGAATTAAACTTCCTAGACATTTCACGATAGATGACAATTTGCGTACTGCCAATTTCGATTCCCTCGAAGTTAATTGTTTTACCTAAAGTAGACGGCTCAAATATTTCTCCGTTAGATTTGACAACTTTAGCAGAAATCAAATCACCAGAGATAGTTACACTGCCGTATTCTTCAACACCTTCTTGAGTTAACACCTTACGGACAGTTGTGATTATACTTGTTGAAGAACCATCCATGAATACACGTTTAATCTCTTCATCCAGCAAAACAATACTTGGGGAATCCGGATAATCACTCGGATTAATTTTAGTCTTAAGAACTTTATCTATTGGAATTGTGTACTTTTTATATAACTCTGAATCTCTATCATCTATCATATTAAGTAAGTATTCTTTGTTAGCATTATTATTTTCGTGATTCATTTTAATTGATTTAATTAAATACTCTTTTCCTTTTATTGTGTCATTGAGTAGGAAGTATACCTTAGATAGATTCTTAGCTGATTTTGAATTTGGAGTCTTTTTAAATAATTCTTTATAATATTTGAGTGCTTTATTATTTTCTCCACATTCGACTAAATATTCACAATAATCTTCAACTGAATTGACCGAGTATTTATTAAACATTTTAATAACTTCTAGCCACATTTTATTTATATCAATTGATTTATCCATTGAATTTATGCATAAGTTCAAATAGTCTCTCCAAAAACGATAGGTGTCATGTGAAGCAGGGATAATAGTTAATAGTATTTTAATTAGCTCCTTAGTTTTTCTATAATTGTTGTGATTCCGATATGATTTGATTTTCATTAATAATAATTCTACATCTTTCGGAAACAATTTAGATGTTTTCGTAATCAGTGAATATTTCTGCGCATACCAATTTCGATTTTCAAGAAAATTGATTTTCTCTTTTAATGCACTTTTGCTTTTAGGATTATCTATTAAAATACTATCAAGGATTTTAAGTGCATATTTATAATTGTTGCGATCATATTCATATTCATACAAGTCGATTTTAGGTCTAATTAATTGTGGATATTTAGAAACAATTATGTCCAAAATAGGTTTAGAATACATATTGTAATAATTTGATGGCAAACTAAGATAGTGAGAAGTATATTTCGATAAATTATAACTAAAAACGATTGAATTACCCTTTTCATGAAGCATTTTGAGTGTTTCCCAGGTTTCATAATTCATTTCATTTTTGCGATAATTTAATGCATAATAAAATGTAGCAATATCAGAGTCCGGGCAAATTTTTGTTAATATCGAGATAAGATATTTAATTATTGTTTTAGATTCGTCGCCATTAATTATTACTTTTTGTTCTTCATTGTTTTGTGAGATCCAATTAATAGTGTTTTTCGAGATAACTGACCATGTTCCATAACCATAATTAAATTTCTTATTAAAATCGACTTTTAATGGGGTGCAGTTGTCAAAGGATAAAAATTCAGCATCAAAATATTCGGGGTATTCCTGAGTTTGTATTACAAAATCGTATCTACCTTCGCTAAATTTTATAGGAAATAATATTCTATTAGAATAACTGTTACTATTGTAATTCTGTTTCAATGGAACTCCATTAATATAAACATCAAGATCGCTTTCACTCAGTTTTACCAAAAGCTCTGTATCCTCGTTAAAATATGCTGAGAAAGCGCAAAGATAAGTTTCGCTAACATAATCGTCCCCATTAATAAAGCTGAAAGATTCTTTGCTTTCTATTGCGACGTTTTTAGCATAATTGGTATTCTTAATTTTTTGATATTTCACATCACCAAAAGGCGTATTAAAAACAAAATCTACATCCAACAAATATGACCATTGAACTCTTAACTGCTGATTCCAGTTCTCCTTCAACGGACCAGCAATGTAATAATCAGGTACAAATGTCCTCGATTTACACATTGCATCGACTTTTTCTATTTTATTATTTAGATAGAAATATTTAATCAGAAGATTTTCGAAATATCGACGATTCCAGCCCATAAATCCTTTCAAATTAATATCTGTCAGAGATTTGTACTGATGATAGTTTTTCCAATTAAGTCTAGTTTTTAAATCATCTGAAATAATAAATGAAAAAATATTGTCTGAATTTGTTTTTAAATAACTCAACATATCATCGATAAGCTTATCTTCATTCGCCATACCCCATGTGTCGAGCGAATACATGACATCGAAAATCTCAACGAGATCAGCATTATATGTAGTTTTATCATCTTTATCGTCACTAGCACTAAATGCTAAACCAATAAATATAAATAACAAAACAGCAATTGGCAACCTGATATACATCCACATCCTCGCAAAAAAGTTAAACAAATTTTAGCTCATTCATCTCGATTTTATCACGTATTTAGCTTTATTATATTAAATTATTTCGTAAGATATCGTCAATCAAAAATTTTACTCGAAGGTAAATTATGGGACAAGCAATCAAAGCTGGTGTCATCGGCGTTGGACATCTAGGTAGCATTCACGCCCGAATCTACAACGAAATCGAAGAAACTGAATTGGTCGGAGTTGCAGATTCTGACAAAAACAAGCTGGATAAAATCAGCAATAAATTCGAAACAAGAGGTTACCTCGATTACAGAGACCTTATCGACAAAGTTGATGTGATAAGTATTGCAACACCTACTGTTACCCATTATGCAATCGCTAAGGAATTACTTAATAATAACATTCACGTTTTGCTTGAAAAGCCGATAACAGCAAACATTCAGGAAGCTGAAGAACTGGTCGAGATTTCCCGAAAAAAAGGTGTAAACCTTCAGATTGGTCATGTTGAGCGCTTTAATCCTGCGATGAGCGCACTGAAAAACTGGGTGAATGACTCACTTTTCATTGAAGCGCACCGATTAGCACCTGTAAAACTTCGCTCAATGGACATTGGCGTTGTTCTCGACCTTATGATTCATGACCTTGATATTATCCTATCGGTTGTAAATTCTGAGCCTAAATTGATTCAGGCATCCGGCGTAAACATACTAACACCAGAATTTGAAGATATTGCAAACGCGAGAATAATTTTCGAGAATGGCACTGTTGCCAACGTTACAGCATCGAGGATTTCACAAAATCCCATGCGGCGTGTTCGATTTTTCACTCCAAAAGGATATGCCACCGCTGATTTCCAGGCAAAACAAACATTTTTTCTGATGATGTCAAAAAAACTTTATGAAACTGATTTTGACATACGCAAATTAGATCCTGAACTTCTGGAAAACCCGATGGATTTTGTGTTCAGCGATCTTATTGAAATCAAAAAGCTTCCGATTCAAGAAACAGAACCATTAAAAGCTGAGATTAATAGCTTCATCAAAGCAATTGTTGAGAAGCGAGAACCGGAAGTTTCCGGGGAAGCAGGTTTGAAAGCAATAAGACTTGCATATCAAATTCTTGAAAAAATCCAGGAAAATATTAAGGAAATCAAGCATCTGCGAACTGATTTACCAAAATAATTCATTTTATATCTCGCATTGTTCAGGCATGCAATCGGCTGTATTACCAGAGCTCTAATTAGTAATCGCGTTTTCGATTATTGCTGCAATTTCTTGCTCTCGACCCTGAAATTCCGGGATTTTTTCGTATCCTTCACAGAGAATTACTTGCCCGTTTTTTATTATGTACCAGCTTGGTGCTTTGCTATCATACGGTTCCGAAAGATTTTTTGTAAAAATTCTGCGAAAATCGAGAAATGCTGTTTCAATCAAGTCATAATCCTCATCGGATACATCATCTGGCACTTCGTTCAGTATTTCATCGACATACATACGTACAAAGGTTGTTTTGTTGGTTAAAGCACGAATTTGTTCAAGCGACCAGACACCTTCCTCGAGTGCCCTGCAAGGAGCTCAGCTGTATTTATTCGTCATTTCAAGGATAATCGGTTTATCAGGAAATTCTGCTATCAATCCTTGCAAACCCTTATCATAAGCGTATTTCCAGTCGAGATCGTGCCAGCTAATTTCTTCTGGAATCGCAAATGTTGTGTTATTATCATCAGGATTGTCAGTATTGTTGAATGAATCGGTTTTTCTGAGTTTCCGAAGCAGTTCTCGAATGATTTTCGCATCAGTTTCATTTGATGCTGATAATTTATTGAGAAATGACTTCAATTGTTCGAGTTTTTTGCTGGTGGGTGGAATTACATCAGTCTCAGCATGAATAGTCTTAAAATCCTCAAGTTGATATTTCCACTCAATTGATGTGAATCCGTTAGGCAGATGTTCTGAATGGCAACTTTGGCAATTCTGATTAAAGATAACTGCACCTTCACTTGCTTGCAGGGACAATTGCCCTTGCTTAATATCTTCAACAAACTTTTTTAGCTCTGTTTCTGCATTATCGTCATTATCCGAAGCTTTGTGTTTTAAGTATGCATAGAGCAATTCCTTAGTTCTGGCATCTAAATCGCCAATACCTTTGCATCTCGTCTTAGTTTCTGTATGTAAAAGGTTAAACCAATATTGAGAAGAGAAAAACATTGGCGGGTAAACAATCTGACCGCCTGAAATCAAGTATTTATCGGGGTTATCAATGGCAGCCTGTTTTAACTCGATATGGCATTTCGTCGAGCATTTTGAGTTGTATATCATTTCACCTTTGTCTCGTTCATCAAGGTTAAGAGCATTTCGTTCCTTTTCCTGATTCTCGATATATGCTGGATAAGTCAACAACGCACCCGAAATCACCACTGTGATCGCAACAAAGCTGATAATAATAGCCCATTTCATTTTTTTCTCGCAAAAATAAACGCATTATAGTGTTTCAATAAATTGTAAGCATAGTTTATATAAAATCACAGGTGATAATACTACGAAAATCACTGGTTTCGATTATGAAAATGTTCGGTTTACCAGAATGTAAAAAGCAAGTTAATTTACGGTTGGATAATTCAATGATGCATTGGGAAACGGTTGAATCAATTAAATCAGCAAATCATTCAGGTTGAGTTTGATTATCCTTCGTTTTTTCTATTGCATCGAAATGACAATTTTCCGTGGAAATGCAAAACTTCAGAAGTGACAATCCCAGTAATTCAGTCGGATTAAGACTAAATTGAATCGCATAATCACCATTTTCTTTTTCGAGGAAGCAGAAGCCAACAAGATATGGCATCTTGAAATTCGAAAATGCATTGCCAACAACTGATTCTTCAAATCCGATGAAGTTTCGGATTGTTGAAATATGCAAGATTGATACCAAATCGGCAAGCTGGCTTCTAACCTCAACAAATCTCGGATGCTCCGTGATATTCTTCTGTTCAACAGAATTCACCGGTTTTATGCAGTCAAGAATTGCACCTTTACCAACTGCGTGCATTGCCCCAATCTCAGAATCAGTAAAGTCAGAAAAATTGCCATCTGGATCTGTAACTGCGGTTATAATCAGAACGTCAGAATCAATTCTCCAGTAAACAGTGGCATGATTATTGACGTTATCTCCGATAGGCATATTTTGTTTGAAAACCTTCTCAAGTGCCTGTTCAACCGATACTGTGTTTTCACGTTTAATCTTTAAGATAAAGACTTTTTGTTCGAAATTCATAAGTTTTACAACAGAAACTTCACCTGTTAAGGATGTGATAAATTGTTTTTCGTCGAGAATAAGATCTTTGATAAGCGAACCTGGAAAATAGCGATTGAACCAGCTTGCGCCAGAAGCAATATTACTGAAATTGCATGAAGTTGAAGAAACAGCGTTGATGGGGACATATTTCAGTGTTTCGAATTCACTTTTCGGCGCGAATTCAGCCTGTCCAAGTACAAAGCTCTGTTCGGTTGTCGGCACAACCTCGGTATAATTACCAACTTTGGAGTTCAGTGCTTGAATTGAGATGGTGTTTATTCCTTTTGCCAGAATTCGATTTATCCAAGTGTAAGCATTCAAGTCTTCGAAGATAACATCCTTCTGTTCGAAGTCGATGTAAGTAGTTATGTAGTGTTTCTCCATCTCAACGCTATATTTTTCAAGATGGGATTTATCAACTCTAGGCGTATTTCCGTGAAAGCTTCCTTTAAGCAGTACCGAGTATTTTTTGCTGCTTGCAAGCGCAAGAGTATTATTTGATAAAACAACTAGGATAGGTGGAAGTGAAGTGTTGATTTTTGAAATGCGATAACCAGATTTTTTATATTCAGGGTCATTTTTAATTTTTCGCATAATGTCAGTATTGTCTAACTCAAAAATTATTGCCCATTCACTTTTATCATCAATTTTACAGAAGCTGCAACATATTTTACTAATTGATTCTACAATGGATTTAGAATCATTATCCGTGCTGAATCCAAATGAATTTACAAGATTGAAAACTAAATTATTTCTCGATGTATTCAAGAATTCATTGGTTTTACTTTCATTTCTAAAATATCTTGATTTTTGAAACTGTAACTGGAAAGAATCAATGTCGCTGCATTCAAAAAATGCCAGAGTATTTTCAGGTAAATTAATCCCAATTGTGTTTTTAGAAGAAATCAATGATGAAATCGAAAAAAGAACAATCAGAAAAAGTAGAATCCCACTGGTAATGAGTGTATATTTAAATTTCTTGCTCTTATTGATTGTATCGATAATTCTCTGAGACTTTCTGATAGAATGCTTAAACTTCTGAATATTCGATTTCGCAATACTTTTCAGCCTATCGGAACTAAACTCTTCACGAGTAGAAACAGGCGGCTTCATGCCGGGATACGGAATAGATTGCTTAGTTTCAATAATTTTCAGAATTTCCATAATTTTCTCTTCACCACCAAGTTCAACCGATAGCTTCTCTGAACCGATTCTTTTACTACGACGTTTGTGAATCGAGTCGTTTTTAACTGGTGATTTAGCAGCAGCAAAAAGCGTACTAGATTTTTCCAACGCTAATTTCTTCTTGCTCTCTTTTTTATTATTGCTGAGACCATTTATCGTTGAAGGATAAGGTTTTGAAGGCATCACAGGCACATCGTCGATACTCGGTTCTAATTCGAATATGTTTTGAGGTGTTGGAAGTTTTGCCTTTGCTATGACTTCGTAAAGTTCTCTTGCACTTTGGAATCTGCTTCTTGGTTCCTTTCTCAATAGTTGAAGTATTATTTTCTCAGTAAATTTCGATATTCTGGAGTTAGCTTGAGAAGGTTTATCAGGCTGTTTTGAAATTATCGATGATAATAACATTAAATCTGTAGGTTCGTTAAACGGCTTCTGCCCGGTCAAACATTCGTACATAACAACCCCTAGCGCATAAAGATCGGTTCGTGCATCAACATCCTTTCCGCTAACCTGCTCTGGTGACATATAATGAGGTGTTCCAAGGATTTGCCCGCGTAAAGTTTTTCGTTGGTTTATTTTAAGGTCAATAGCTAGCCCGAAATCGGTAAGCCGAACTAACCCGCTTTTTCCAACAAGAATATTTCCGGGTTTGATGTCCCTGTGAATGATACCGTTTGCATGAGCGTGGTAAAGCGGCTTGAGGATTTCGCCAATTATAATAAGCGTGAGTTCCTCAGACAACGGTGCTTTACGAGAAATCAGACCAGCAAGTGATTCTCCCTCAACGTAGTCCAAAACTAAATAATACAGATTCTCGTCCTTTCCATATGCATTGATGTGAACAATGTTCGGTCCTAGCGATAATCGCTTTAACATCTCTGCTTCCTGCTTGAAACGTGTTAAGTATTTCGCAGGGTCGGTTGGCTCAGGACTGATAATCTTAATCGCATAAATCTTGTCAGAAGTGGTGTTTAACTTTTTAGCCATGTAAACAGCACTGTTTCCGCCGAAACCAAGAGAATCAATCAACTCATATCTGCCAGCAAGTTTATAACCCTTCAAATTTGTTAGATTTGCTTTGTCAATATCTAAATTTCCGTTTTCACTTGCCCTATTGTTGACCAACTCCTGTGCTTTTGAGGCTTTGGTAGTGATTAGCATCTTCTGTGGATAATTGTCTATAAGAGATGATTTAAGTACCCGGGTACTTGCTTCTGAAATTGCGCCTTTGTAGAAGCATTCAATATTAAAATCTTCGCTTTTTACACTCTTTTCAACGTTGCTTTTGTCTGCAGTTTTAATTGTTGAAGGCTGTTTCAAATTACTTTTTATTGCTGGTTTCTTATTGTCTTTACCTTTTATTTTTCGCGTACTACCAGCAGGTGGAGGAGCAACATAATCAGTTTTCTCTTTTGCCTTTTTCACCTTCCTCTTATCAGATTTACGTAAATGTTTTGATTGAATCCGTTCTGAATCGAATCGAACCTCTTTTGCTGCCTTCAAAGAAATTTCATCAAGGTCATCTGATGAAACGATGTGCTTTTCTATCCTGGGTATTCCTTTTGCCGGCTTTTCATTCATTGAAGCTGTGGAGATTTGTTTGACATCTGCATCAACATCTTTTTCAGATTTCTCGATTTCGTTAGTGATTGATTCTTCCACTGTGTCAGATGGTTTATCTGTTCTAAGTAAATCTCGATTGAATTTTTTTGTGCGTTCTTTCTTTTTGAAATCCTTCACAGCTTTTTGAATTTTCTCGTTTCGTTTCTCATCGAATTCTGATATCGGCTCTTCAATCGAAAGTTTATTGTTGTCAGCATCAATGGTCTCAGAGATTGAGGTATCGATTGCTTCGTTGGTTTTGGTTGAATCGTCAATATCGCTGTCAATTGCAACAAAATCATATTCACTTGCTTCGTCAAACAACTCGAAACTCGGTATTTGAAGGTTTGGAACAAAGTTTTCAGAATCCTGTTCGAGTTTCGGTATCGATAATAGAACCTCTGATTGCTCGTCGTATGAAACTTCGTACAAAGAATCGGGTTTATCAAGTTTTTGTGCAATAGCATGAATGATTCTATTTAACTCAGGCTCATCAATGAGATCATTTTGTCGAACTGCATCAATTAAGTCAAAAAATCCACCCTCAGAAATCCGTTCTTCACATGACGATATTTCAGATGCATTTATACCCTGAGCA
>JAIOTL010000211.1 GCA_021106775.1 Planctomycetota bacterium
CAGAGACGATAAAGAGCAAAACAAGAGCGCCATTAGTAGAGCATTACTCAGAGACGTAAGAGACCCTGATCCAGTCGATAGACTGAATTGGTCGATTGTTGTAACGAACCGCTATGGCGAATTTGCTGTTCCTGAAATTCACGAGATGTTTATGCACTGCGGTAACACTGAGGTTATGGGCAGAGCGGTTGAATTGCTCGTGAAAATCGGTTCACAATCTGTTATGCCGTTGATTGAGCTTTTCAAATCATCAATTGTGTACGACAGACTGCATGTTGCAAGAGCACTTGGAGATATTGCTGACAGAAGAGCAATTCCTGTCCTCGTGGACAAGTTCAAAAACGATGAAAGTGAATCTGTCAGACTCGAATGTAAATTCGCACTTGAAAAACTTCTTGAAATGAAGTTGACCAAGGAAGCAAGCGCAAGTCTTTCCGATGCGAAAGAATATTATTATAGCGCAGCACTTCAGTATTATCATAAATTACCTTCGCTGGTTTTCGGCAAAACGGATTCATTTGTAATCTGGCGTTGGGTTTATCATGATAAATCTGATCTTTCAAAAGGCGGCAGACTCGATTATGACCCGAATATACCACATTGGTCATATATTGACATCTGCGCGGAAGACCTGCTTTTGAACTGCGTTAGAAGCATTG
Source organism: Planctomycetota bacterium (assembly GCA_021106775.1). The sequence continues at coordinate 660 of JAIOTL010000211.1, forward strand.
TTGATACTCAGGAAATACCTGAAAATGACACAACATATCACAATGCATGGAATCTTCTTGTTGCAATCAACCTGAAACAATACCTTGAAGCAAAAACCTGGTTTGATTCTGCAACAACTAAGGAAGACAAGAGCAAACTAACTGACATTATGACAAGAGCTAAACGCGGTCTCGTTCTTACCGGTGCCGCTGGTCAGGAAGTTCTTTACAAAACTCTTGAACGCTCCTTGATTGACAGATTACCTGAAATTTCCATTGGAATTCTAGAAATTCTTAAGAATGTTGGTACTGTAGAATATGTACCGCTTACAAAAGAGTTTGCAGACAGGAATAATAATACACCGCTGCAGAAGCTTGGCGGAGTAATTCTGACAGCAATGCAGAATGAGGATAAAAGGGTCAGGTATGCAGCAGCATCGCTTCTGTTCACTCTTTTACCCAACAATGAATTCTATCTGCAGGAAATGGCGAGAAACGTCCTGATTCAAGGTCTTGGTGAAAGCGCACAGAGAACTATCAATGTAATCACCGAAGACCAGGATTTGAGAAATGTTCTTCGTTCAATCCTTATGAAGCTTGGATATTACACTTATTTCGCAAGCTCTGTAAAAGACGGACTTAAACGGGCGTTAAGCTATCCAACAGACGACCTTGTTCTGCTTGACGGCAAAATCGCAAGTAAAGTAATTCGTCTCAGAAGACTTGCTCAGGATGACCTCAGACAGGGTGAAGCAACTGCAAGCGAAACCCTCATCGATATACTTCGTGAAGATTTCAGAACTTCGGATATTCCGATTATTCTTATGGTTAATGAAGAGGCAGAAGAAACCAAGCTTAAACGTCGTTTTGCCAAGAATATTCGCGAAAATCAGATTGAAGGTTTTTGGAATGTTAAGGGAATCGACAAAAACAGCACTGAGAAAGCAATCGAAGTTGAAACCGATGTTTTCTCGAATGTCTGGAAAAAAGAAGCAAAAAGCATCAAATCAAAAGATAAAGCGAATCAAATAGCAATACGCTGTGCAAATGCCTTGATGGGTATCGATTCTTTGACAACACCGCATAACATCAAGCTTTTCACACAGGCTTTGATGGCAAGAGTACATCAGGATAAGACTAGCGCAGAAGTTAAAGTTGCCATGCTGAAAGTTATTGCTCATTTAGCATCGGTTTACGCACCTGAGAAGATTTCTGCGAAATTCTGGAGTTTTGACATCGTATTGAATATGCTTCCTGTTCTTAATTCAGGCACAATCGAAAACAGGCCGATTGTTAAGGCATGGGCGTGCAAAGCTGTTGCGAATATTTATCTGTATCAGGTTCGCAAAGTTTTCACCGAGCTTAAAGATTCAGAGAAGAAATATTTCTGGAACATTGGGCTTAAACCGGGTATTGGACTCGATAAAATGCCATCCTTAGATGAGCCTTACTGGGTTCTACTAAACATGATGAAATATATGCCAATAGGCGGCGAGAATCTGAAAAATGAATCAAAGCTTCAATGGCTTGAAGATATTATCAGTGTTCGCGTCAATGCTGGCAAGGCACTTGGAAATGCACCTTTGACAAATCTTCAGAAGATTTACATGTTCGAAGACTGCAGAATTAATAGTGACCTCAAACTTCAGCGCGAAACAATGATTGACCAACCTGTTGAAGGTGATGATGACGATGATTATGGCGATGACGACGATTATGATGATGATTTTGATGACGATGACGATGATTTTGATGATGATGACGACGACGATTTCGATGATGACGACGACGATGATGATGACGACGATGATGACGAATGGGGTGATGACGATGACGACGATGATGATGACGACGACGAATGGGAATAATTTTAATCATCTGCAACAATTAATTTCATAACTCAAAAAGCCCTGAATTTTCAGGGTTTTTTTTCGTTTATGCTGGCAAAGTTAATTTAATGTTTATAAGGATACGGTGGAACAGTCTTCCTATCCTGTTTACATTAATGCTGAATGTCTGGCAAGATGTCTGTCCCACCAACTATGATGCAAAAAGCATTAAGGATATTTAACATGCCTTAAAAATTTCTATAATGAGAATAAATTAATCAACTCAACGAGGTAATATGAGAATTCTGATTTGTGAAAGAATCGCACGTGAAGGTCGAGAAAGGCTTAGCAATGCTGGCTTGGTAATTGACATTCAAACAGGCATATCGAAATACGCATTGCTTGAAATTATACATGAATACGAGATTTTAGTCATTTCCGAAGAGACAATCATCGACCGCGAAATTTTAGTTAATGCGAAAAACTTGAAAATCATCGCCAAAGCTGGCACTGGCTTTGAAAACATTGACAGTGCATATTGTCACAGCAACGGAATAAAAATATTACACACGCCGGGAGTTAATTCCAATGCGGTTGCCGAACTTATCATCGGCTTGATAATTGACCTTGTTCGCGGTATCACATTTGCGGATAGATATGTTCGTGAAGGTAACACAAAATTTGCGCGTCAGCTTGGTTTTGAGCTTGTTGGCAAGACAGTGGCGGTTATAGGCTTGGGACCAATAGGTAGAAATGTAGCGGATAAATGTACTGCTTTAGGCTTAAAAGTTCTCGGACACACGAAAACAGAAGCCAAAGATTTGTTCGATAACATCAAGCTCGTAACATTTGAACAAGCGGTTTGCTCTGCGGAAATCGTTGTTCTTACAATCCCACGCAATCAGAAGACGTTTCACATTATATCAGCGGATGAATTTTCGATGATGAAAGACGGCGTAATTCTCGTAAATGCGAGTCCAAAAGGCGTGCTGGACGAGATTGCGCTTCTCGAATCACTTAAAAATGGCAAAATCCGTGCTGCCGCCCTCGACGCCTTCGAAGATTACCCGATTCCGTCAAAACATCCCATAACCAAGTACGATAACGTTCTGCTTACGCCGCATCTTGGTGGTTTAACTGAAGAAACGCAAATCAAGATTTCTATCGAACTTGCTGAGAAAATCATCCGCAACATCAACGAAACTCAGTCTTGATGCATATTATTTCTTGTCTGAATATAAATAATGGCAAAAAAAAGACAGGCAAGATGCCTGTCCTACCGGTTACAACATTCTCTGTGTCTCTGAGGTAAAAATTCTTCAATTTTCAGTATTTGCTTGACTGAGTATTGATTCATTACTAATTTGTTTCTCTAATTTGCTTTTAACCATTGAAAATTCTATAAGGAGAGCAGAATGGCGTTTATTTCCAAATTGAAGGAACATTTTACATCGATTCTTAATGAAATTGACGAACAGGGCTTGACCAAAGCGGAGCGTATTATCGTTACGCCGCAAGGTGCTTCAATCAAGGTAAACACAGGCGAAGAAGTGCTGAACTTTTGTGCAAACAATTACCTTGGATTGGCTGACAACAAGGAACTCATCGAGGTTGCCAAGAATAATCTTGATTCTCACGGGTTCGGAATGTCTTCCGTCAGGTTTATCTGCGGAACTCAGGATATTCATAAGCAACTTGAAGAAAAAATATCGACCTTTTTGAAAAAGGAAGATACGATTCTGTACTCAAGCTGTTTCGATGCTAACGCAGGACTGTTCGAGACAGTTCTCACGAAAGAGGATGCGATTATTTCCGATGAGCTGAATCATGCATCAATCATCGATGGTGTCAGACTTTGTAAAGCAATGCGTTATCGATTTAAAAATTCGAACATGGACGACCTGCGTGCAAAGCTTGAAGAAGCAAAGGCTGCCGGTGCACGTCATATCATGATTGCAACTGATGGCGTTTTCTCGATGGACGGCTACATCGCTAAACTTGATAAGATTTGTGATATTGCGGACGAATATGGCGCAATGGTCATGGTTGATGATTCACATGCAACAGGTTTCGTAGGGAAAACTGGTCGTGGTTCTGCGGAACACTGCGGTGTTCTCGAAAGAATCGACATCATCACTTCAACATTGGGCAAAGCACTTGGCGGAGCAAGCGGCGGATTCACCGCAGCACCCAAGGAAATCGTTTCCCTGCTTCGTCAGCGTTCACGCCCGTATCTCTTCTCAAACACGCTTACACCTTCGCTTACTGCTGCTGGTATTAAGGTTTTCGAGAAACTCAGTGCAACAACCGAGCTTCGCGACAAACTTGAGGAAAACACAAAATATTTCCGTGATAAGATGAAAGCATCAGGTTTTGACATTCTCGACGGCGTTCATCCTATCGTGCCGATTATGCTTTACAATGCCAAACTGGCAAACGATTTCGCAGACGAAATGCTGAAAGAAGGCGTTTATGTCATCGGTTTCAGCTTTCCTGTGGTTCCGAGGGAAAAGGCGAGAATCCGCGTTCAGATAAGTGCTGGTCATGATAAAGCACAGCTTGACAAAGCAATTGAAGGTTTCATCAAAGCAGGAAAACGTCTTGGCGTTCTCAAAGATTAGGAATAAATATCATACAAAATCAGAAAACCGGTGGAAATACCATCGGTTTTTTTGTGTAAAATCAAATTATTCAGGTTTTAGCAGTTGATTTCACAATGCCAGCATCTATAATATGCGACTTAAAAATAGGACTTTTCGAACATATAATCCCAATCATGTCCCTCGGAGGAATACATGGCAAAAAAGGGCGAAGATAAGAAATCTGCAGGCAGCAAGACAAAAAAAGCGAAAGTTTCGAAGGTTAGCAAATCCTTGAAAGATAAAGGCAATAAATTAAGCAAGAAAAGTGCTGTGAAAACTAAAACAGCACCGAAAGCTAAAAAGTCGACTGTGAAGAAATCGACCGCAAAATCAACGCCGACAAAAGTGAAGAAAACAAAAAGTTCTGTTAAAGTTACCGCTTTGAAAAAAGCTAAACCTGCTGCGAAAAAAACTGCTGTAAAACCAAAGGCAACTGCGAAAAAAGCTGCTGTAAAACCGAAAGCAATCGCGAAGCCAAAGGCAACTGCGAAAAAAGCTGCTGTAAAACCGAAAGCAACAACGAAACCAAGGAAAACTGCGAAAAAAGCTGCCTCAAAAAGGATTCCAAGCGTCATAATCCCTGAAAAAAGAGATACAACACCTTTTTTGGATGCTGACCTAAAAAAATGGAAGAAACTCCTTGTTCGAAAGAAACAGGAGATTTTCAACAGATTAGGCACGATTAAGGATGAATCATACAGCGACAAATCGAAAAATGCTGACATCGATGATATTGGCGATGCCTCATCAGGCACACTTGAGCAGAGTTTCAATCTCGGTATGATTGACAAAAATAATATAATCATTTTCCAGATTGATTCAGCATTGGAAAGAATCGTGAAAAGGACGTTTGGGGTTTGTGTCTATTGCGATGCGCATATTCCGCTTCCCAGACTGAATGCGCTTCCATATACGCCATATTGTCTTATTTGCGCTGACAAGCCACACAACAATTAAATAAAACTATTCAAAAACAAAGACCGATGATTATTCATCGGTCTCTTTTTTTTATATGAAATTTATTAAGCGTCTTTTTTATCATCTGTATTATCAGGCTTTTCGTCGTCAGCCTTCTCTTTTATCTCATCCTCAGGTTTGTCATGGTCAGATTTTTCTATTTTTACTTCCTCATCAGACTTTTCTTCAACATCGGATTTCTCTTTTGCGGAATCTTCCAAAGCTTTGATGAAATCGACCTCTTCATAGCTGATGTCGGTCATGTCAGTACCATCTACTTTATTTCGAAGCAGCAGATAGATTATCGAATTTGCGGTTGCTTTGAATGAAACGATGTATGAAATTGCCATACCAACAATCATTACAGCGATAATTCCCATGAAAAACGAGAATAATGCCGGGAAAAACCCCGCTTTGTCAGCAATCTCAGTTAGTCC
>JAIOTL010000016.1 GCA_021106775.1 Planctomycetota bacterium
ATTGCTCTTGACAAATATCATTATTTTGATAATATATTATCAAAATAATGTACAGGAGCATACAATGTTAGATATTTATAAAACCTCAGATATTGAAGCACAAACAATAATAATTGATGCATTAGCAAATTTTCCATGTATGAAATCCATACATTGCTTTATTCAAGCACTGCATGATAATCATATACTGACAAGAGAAAAAGCTGCTCAATCGTTAAAGAAGCTATTTTATCATCAATACAAAATATTTAACGACGATTTAGTGTTATGGACGAAATTTTGGAATACCTATTCAGACTTACCGGAATTTATAAAGCTGCAAAATAAGGAGGTTGAATGAAATTAGTTCACTTACTTTTGATTTTGTGTTTCATATTAACTTCACAGGTTTTTGCTGAGGAATTGGGTGCATGGGAATCATTACAAACGACTAAAGATGCTATTCATTTCGTTGAATTCATTAAAAAATATCCTCAAAGCACTTATATTCAAGAAGCAGAAATTTTAATGTTCGACAGATTTCCAAGATTGATAGTTATCAATATTATGATTGAAGATAAAGCTTTGAATGCGATTATAAAACTAAAACTATTCGAGATTCTCAAGTTTAAAGGTTATACACCGGTTATTTGCAATTCGATAAAATTGTCAGCACCTTATATAATGTCTGTTTTTTCAGAATCCAGAATGCAAGATTTTTCAGGCACATTGCCGATTATGAAGATTCCTAATATCTCCATTCAGTTTCAGAAATATGACTCCGAAAAAGCAGCTCTTGAATTCAGCAAAGCAGAAACTTTATTTAGCATTCCCCCTTGTTTTTATACTGATAATTATTCTGAAATAGATAATTTGCAGAATTCAATCTTTAGAAACGCTGTAAATCAGCTTAACACACTGGAAATTGAAGAAGCTAAAGATGTAAAATTCAACAAAGTAAACATTGAAAAACCTGACAATGATAAGATTGAAAATACTGAAGATATTATTGAACCAAAACTACCAACTCATAAAGACGATAGAGAGTTAACCATTTTCGATTATGAAAAACGAAATTACGTTGAGTTTGAGTTATCAGCTGGAATAAATATTAACAAACTAATTTCGGACGACGGTGTTAGTGAGAGTTCTGCCGAACCTACTGCGCTTGACATACACTTAATCACAACAGCATATATTTTTTCCAAATTAATAATTCCAAAACTATATTTCAATGGGTTTTTTCATAATAAAACAGTCGAGAGTTGGACATTAAAAAGTGCAGATTTGACTTGTTCTATAATAGATCTTGGTATTTTCGCTGAGTTAAATTTTCAGGAATTGCTTAGTAAACCTGATGGGAAGGGCATCTTAAATTCAAATGATACGACTATTTTTGCTTTTGCTGGTATCGGCATATTAGGAGCTAACTTAATATTAAAGCGCACAAATGTAAAAGTGTTTGAGTATTCACAACCTGACGAATCAACTGAAACTTTCTTAGCTGGATTAGCATGGACTGCTACAGTAAAACTTAGAGGTTTTATTGACAACAGATTTTTTATGCAAGCTCATTTTATTAATAGCATATTGTTCACCAATAAAATATCTGGAGGTTATTCTTTATCCATTGCTGCAGGTTTTAATATAACGCAAAATTCTGCATTTTCAGTTGTTCTTACCGCAGCTTACATGCAGTATGCACTTAATGCGGAAGAATACCTATATCAGGATTCATTGGGCGTAAACTGTATGTATTCTATAACGTTTTAATAAGAAATATTTCAAATGGAGATAGAAATGCAATTCACAATTAAGAAAAAGTTTGTACAGTTTATAGCTATGTTAATATTAATCGTAACATTATTCAGTTGCTCAAGTATAAAAACATATGAAGCAGGAGTTCTTGAGATTGATAATCGATTCCACGATTATGGCAAAGTGGCTATTGGAGATTCATCAGATTTTGATTTTATATTAACTAACAAAGGAAAAGCTGGAATTTACATTATAGCCGTTGGTCTTGCCCAAACTGGCGGTTCTGGAAATGAGCCGGGTTCAAATGCACTATCTTTCGAAGATTTCAGCATTAAGCATGTTTTTGACAATTCATTTAATCCACCCGAAGAAATTTCTCTACCATTGCTGAAATATTTTACTCTACGAAGCGAAGAAAGTATTACAGTTACAGTATGTTTTACGCCAACAACAATTTATGAAGTTTATGCTTGTCTGGAAATAACCCATGCATCGCTCACAGAAAATCCTGCAATAGTTGAACTTATAGGCAATACAGGCATTCAGGATATAGAGGTTTCACCTATTTCTTACGATTTCGGTCAAATAAACGTTGGTGAAACAAGTTCTGCGCAAACATTTACGATAGAAAACATGGGGTCAGCGGATTTATCAATTTCTAATGTCGAATTTATCAGCGGAGATATTAGTGATTTCGCAATTGACGATACGCAACTTATTAACAACCTAAAACCATCGGAATCGACGACTTTTGATGTTACTTTCACACCGACAAATAATGGTAATAGAAGTGCGGTGATTTCAATTACGAGCAATGATCCCGATGAAAATCCTTTCTCTTTTACCATCATCGGCAGAGGTTATATGGCAGGTTCTGATTTTAACGGTGACGGTTATCAGGATGTAATTGTTGGTGCTCTCCGTGACGACGACGGCGGAATTAATATCGGTTGTGCATATATTTTCTTCGGAAGCTCAAACTGGGACTCAAGTATTGATGCATCCAATGCTGATGTAAAACTCATTGGTAATCTGCATGGTTATTTCGGTTGGAGCGCAGCCACAGCAGGGGATGTTAATAATGACGGTTATGATGATGTGATAATCGGCGCATCAGGTTGTGTCTTTATATTCTTCGGAAACTCGAATTGGAATTCAATCATTGATGCATCAAATGCAGATGTAAAACTCATCGGGGGTAATAATATCGGGGTCAGTGTATCCTCAGCAGGTGATGTAAATAATGATGATTATGATGATGTAATTGTTGGTCAAAGCTATGGCTATGGTGGTGGTGGTGATTCTGGTCTTGGATATATTTTCTTTGGCAGAGCAAATTGGAATTCAAGTATCAATGCATCAATTGCTGATGTGAAACTCATTGGTGAAGATACAGGTGATAACTTCGGTTGGAGCGTATCATCAGCAGGGGATATAAATAATGACGGTTATGATGATGTAATCGTCGGTGCATATTGTGACGACGACGGCGGCTTTGCTTCCGGCTGTGCATTTATATTTTTTGGCAGAGCAAACTGGAACTCTATCATTGATGCATCAATTGCTGATATTAAGCTTATCGGTGAAGATACTAATAATCATTTCGGACGCAGCGTATCATCAGCAGGCGATGTCAATAACGATGGATATGATGATGTAATAGTTGGTGCACCTTACGGTATCACTGCATTTATATTTTTTGGCAGTTCGAATCCATCTTCGAGCATTAATGCATCAAATGCAGATGTTAGTCTTTTTAGGACGGATGGTTGGCTCGGGATTAGTGTTTCATCTGCAGGTGATGTTAATAACGATGGTTTTGATGATGTAATTGTAGGTGATAATAAAGCTTCTGGAAGCGCTGGAAGCGAAGCAGGTTGTGCATATATTTTCTTCGGTAGTTCGAATTGGAATTCAAGTATTGATGTATCAAATGCTGATGTAAAGCTCATAGGTGAATTTCATAGAGATGATTTAGGTTCCAGTGTATCATCTGCGGGTGATGTGAACAATGACGGGTATGATGATGTAATTATCGGTGCACATTATGATGATGATAGTGGAATCAATTCAGGCTGTGCATTTGTTTTCTTTGGTAGTTCAAATTGGCACTCAAGTATTGATTGTTATAATGCTGACGTTATCCTTATCGGCGAAGATGCTGGTGATGAATTCGGCTGCTCTGTCTCCGGCGGAAAATAATCAAACAAAACCCGACGCAAGAACAGAGCATCGAACCAACATTGTAAATCGTAGCAGCTAAAAAAACCAGAATTGTCGATACTGGGAAGTACCGAAAGCCTGGTTAATTAGATTATTCCAGAGAAATGTCTGGAACCCTTTCGGGAATTTTCAACGAGTTTGTAAGGCTCTCGACGGGCAATAAATACTCATCAGGTAAGACTTCATGAATATCTTCGCTCACGATGAGCAACTCGATCGCTTGCGCGTCAGCTTTGATCAAATCTCCATCCGGCTTGCAGATGTAAAACCCGTCAGCGAAACAGACCACACGTATCATTTTTTCGAAGTAATCCCTCATGTCTTTGTCACCAAAGGTACAGGATTCGTCTATTCCGTCTGTATCTTTAGTACAAAGTACCGAGGATTAATCCAAGGATTCACCTTCGCCGTACAATTCTGCCAGCTCATCTTCGATCGACATAATTTCGGTGTTTACACTCGACAAGGA
>JAIOTL010000145.1 GCA_021106775.1 Planctomycetota bacterium
ACAAAGGTGAAACTGCGGAATCGACGATAAAAGGTTTATGCAAAGCTCAAGATGCAGGAATCGAGACATCGGTAATGTTGATAAATGGACTCGGAGGTAAGAAATACAGCCAACAGCACGCGCTAAACTCCGCAAAAGTTGTAAACGCAATTAAACCGAAATATCTGGCTACGCTGGTGCTTAGTTTTCCCCTTGGAAAAGATATGTATTTGCGGAAATTCAAGGGTGAATACGAAGATATGACAAAAAAAGACTTATTCATTGAAATGAGAGATTTTCTGTCGAACCTAAAACTAGAAAATACCGTTTTTAGAAGCGATCATGCATCGAATTATCTGATGCTGCGAGGAACGCTGAATCGCGATAAACAAAAGCTGATAACACTCGTTGAGCAGATGATTGACAAGCCTGATTCACCCGAACTTCGCCCGGAATGGATGCGTGGCTTGTAGTGGTTCGGAATTAATTCTTTAGAAGTTGTCATTTCCAACTTGTCCTCAGCTGAGCGTTGTGCATGTCATTCTGAGTTTAACGAAGAGTCCTAGTGCACGAACGTCTGGATAATTAAAGAACTTCGTTCGCTTCAGTCGCTGACGCTTCTTCAGAATGACAATACAAAGATAATAAAAGAACTTTGTTCGCCTGCTTTCGCTGAATGACCTGCAAGAATTGATAAATTTTATCCTAAAGTTCATGCGGAAGAAACACTGTCTAAATAATCGAGAATTGTGACAAATTGGGCAAACTTAACTTAATTTCACAAGTATTATTAAATGGTAAACAAATCAACTAGTACTAAAAAGCATGAGTTGGTAATTAAAAAAGCGGAAAGCAACACCCCCCCTTTGGTGCTGTCAATCCGCTTTAACGTTAGTATTCTTCATGCCCCCCTTTAAGCATGTCGAAAACCAACCTGAGCAAAAGTACTACCCCCTTTAATAGCACCTGCTCAATTCTTCAGCGGATTTCTCTATTACCCCCCCTTTGGTAATATCAAAAATCCGCCATATATGCTTAATATTGCTACCCCCCTGTTAGCAGCTTACATTAAGCAGTTCGTATCGTGCCAAGCTTGCAAAATCAGGAGCTAAACGATGGAGTAGCAAGCAAACACGCATGAATTCTGGTTTTCAAAAATCTTTTTATCTATGTAACAAAAGTATAGTAGTGAAATGTCATCGCAATGTCATATAAATATTATAAATTTGTTGCTTTTTGCAAAAGAGCCTAAAATTAAAGTTTTTTCTAGTTTTTTTTCGTGATTTAGGGCATTTTTTCACTAAACTTTTTTCAACAGCTGAATTTGCATATTAACAAGCTGTTATATTGCTGAAAAATCCACGATCATTCATCAAGAAGTTCATAGATATTGCTCAGAAGTGAGTTAAACGTGAAAGGTTTACACATTGTCGCATCACAGTTCCAGGTCTGCTGAAATTCAACAACAGATTTATTACACGTACCGATTATGATGCATTTCATCTTTGTTCGCAGAATCCGAAGTTTCTCGATTAATTTATTTTCAATGATATCTGAAAAGTTATTCGAGATGATAAAGACATGATGCTCAGTCGTTTTGTCAACAGTACTTTGCATATCCGAATCAACTGAATCTGCATAGCTGAATTTCAGGTTTTTACTCTTGAAATGCTTGCTCATAATGTGCCCGAAGTTTTTATCATCGTCGATAAGCATTATTGAAACATTTTTCGATTTCAGAACATCGATAACATCATCAATATTCGGCGTGTCTCTATCGCTTTCGGAAACAGGGATATAAATCGAGAATGTGGTTCCTCTGTTAACCATGCTGTCAACCGAAACAATTCCGCTATGTTCGCTTACAATACCATAAACCATTGAAAGTCCGAGACCGGTGCCTTTGTCGATTTCTTTGGTTGTGAAAAACGGGTCGAAAATCCGATTTTGAATGCTCTTCGGAATTCCCTTGCCATTATCGCTGATTTCAATCATCGCATAATCGCATTCATGCAGATTATTTTTGTCAATTTCTTTGATGTCGCAGTGATTTAAGAGTTTGGTGCGAATTTCAATCTTTCCTTTACCGTCAATTGCATGTACTGCGTTTTTAAGAAGGTTATGAAGCACAAGCTCGAAAAGACTATGGTCGATTCCGACAATTGCATTTTCTGCATTGAGCTTGAATTCCAGGTCTATGTCTTTTCTAATAATCTGTGAAATAATCGGCTTGGTTTCCGTAAGCCATTTATCGAGAAGCAAAGATTGTATTCGAGTCTCAGATTTGCGAGCAAAAGCAAGTAGTCTGCGTGTCTGTGCTTCAGCCTGCTTTGCTGACCGGTCAATAATCTGCAAAGAATCAAGAATTTCATCTTTATCAGTCGAATTGTAGTTGCTGATTAAATAATCGGTATTTCCCATAATAATCGCCAGAACATTGTTGAAATCATGCGCGACGCCACCTGTGAGCGTTCCTAACGCCTGCATTTTCTGAGATTGTAATAACGCATCTTCTAGTTTAGATGCATGCGTAATGTCTGAGAAAACGGCAATAAAACGTTTGTAAGGATAGGTTGTGTATTCGATTTCGGTTAAATTAACCATGACAGTCTTGTGTTCACCAGTTTTTGTTCTTATTATTGTTTTGCCCAGCCAAGACCCGCCTTGGTCTTTTAACCTCAGCATTTCTTCTTCCGATTTGGACTCGGAAGAAACATTGTCAAACATCATCTGGTTAAGGGCTTCGTTTTTAATATCCTCAAACGTATAACCTGTGATGTCAGTAAAAGCATTGTTGATATAAAGCGGTTTGCTGTCGTCATCTGTTATAACGATACCTTCTTCGGTTTTTTCGACAGCTTTTGTGAGGTCGTAAAGCTTTTGCTCGGTGAGTTTAAACTTTGATATGTCTTTTACAATGCCAACCACGCTAACAAGATGATTATCGACGATGGAGCCTTGAAAACTGTTTGCATAATACATCACATTATTAGATGATTCGTGAAAGCCGTGAGTTGTATTTTCTAAAGTATAATTGTTGTCAATGAATTCGAGAAATTCGCTGTATAATCCTTCTTTATTATACAATTCGATTTCTTTGAAGTATTTTCCAATCATCTCATCTCGGGATTTGAAGCCAAATAATTCTGCGAATTTGTCGTTACAATCCACATAAAAAGCACTGTCATATATTTGTTCAGCAATTGCAGTCGGTTCAGCGGTTATGCAAATTGGTTTATCAAATGCAATTTTCCACATTTTATCAGTCTGCATTTGATAGAAGTTATTGACTGTCAGAAAAATCTGTTTTGTGCCTTTCAAGACATCATTTATTGATGAAGTCGGATGAATATTTTCATTAAATGATTTTTGTATATATTTTATTCTTCTTGATTGTTGAATGTATAGAACAATAAATATAACTAATATCAATGAAAAGGGGATATAAAATAGCATTTACACATTTTCCTTGAATAATATTATCATACAATATTCATCAATACTCATTCACTATGTATATATTTTAGTATATTTTATTAAAATATTAACACAAAATTACACGATCTTGTATTTTTACTCAATTTTTATATATTCTTGAGTGAAAATTAATAATTTTGAGGAAAATATGCATAATTTCGCCAAATCGGAACTAAAAATTCTCGAAGATGTACTTTCGTTGCCAACAACTTCTTTTCATGAACAGTTCATCCAGGAATACGTGCTTCATTTCGTGAAAAAGCTTGAACTTGACGTTAAAACCGACGTTTTCGGCAACATTTTGGTTCATTACGAGAGAGGAAATACTGAAAAACCAATAGTTTTCACCGCGCACATGGATCATCCTGGATTCTCGATAATTGAGCGGATTTCGGGTAATGATTTTGTCGGGCAATTTTATGGCGGTACAAACAAAGACTTTTTTCCAGGTGCAAAATTCCTGGTTTATTCTGATGGGAAATACATCGAAGCACAGGCAGTTTCCCCCTTGTTTGAATATCGTGAAGACCTTGATAAATATGACCCAAAATCATCGGAAACCTCGGAAAAATCTGATAATGAACAAAATAAATCCATTGATGAAGATAAAATCGAGGATAAACGTGAAAAATTGCTCCTCCCGCAGTTTAGAATTGAAACTCGCGAGGAAGTTATTGTAGGCGACATGGGTTTCTTCGATGTTACGTTTTTCAACATCAAGGGAGACTTGCTTTACACAAAGGATGCCGACGACCTCGTTAATGTCGGAGCACTTCTGATACTCCTTCAACGTGCAGTGAAAAACAACTCTGACAGCAATTTCTATTTACTTTTCACAAGGGCGGAGGAAACCGGATTTACAGGCTGTCAGGGTGCCATTGAAAGCAAGATTTTACCCGAAAACTGCATGCCCATTGTTCTTGAAACATCGGCAGAACTTGAGCAGGCAAAAATCGGACAGGGTTTTATTCTGCGAGTTGGTGACAGATTCTCGACTTACGATACTTTGGTGGATAGCTGGATGCACGAGGTAGCAGCAGACATTGTTAAGAAACACAAGGAAAATACGGATAAAAAGGCAAATGAGTTTAAATTTCAACGCACTTTGATGGACGGCGGAACCTGCGAAGCGTCTTTATTCAATGTTTCCGGCTTTGACACAGGTGCACTTGCAATCGCCCTCGGAAATTATCACAATATCGGGAAATCGCATCCTGCACCTGAATACATCAGCCTTTCCGACCTATGCTGTCTAGTAGAATTCATGCAGCAACTCGTGATAACACCTTTTTCCACAAAGCGCAGCAAATATCTAGCACAACGGATTGCCGACAGATTCACCAAACTTTCACAATTTCTCGAAGATAATCCGTTTTCCTCGATGAGCACCGATGTTTAGCGCAAAATTGAACGACAATAACGCAAGTTTTAACACCTTATTGAAATGAAATAGCAGCTCTGATTTTAGTTTACGCTAATTTTGTCGATAATATTAAAAATATTAGTGAGGATAAT
>JAIOTL010000248.1 GCA_021106775.1 Planctomycetota bacterium
GATCGGTGTTTTTTATGATTGGGAACAGAAATCCTTGGGCAGCATCGCATATATGCTTCAATGTCGGTGTCAGCTCGCATATCATGTAAAAAGTTATGCCCGCTTCAGCGATTTCAGCACCCAATTCCTTCGCTGAGATGCCTGATTTCGCAAGTTTTGCAAAACAAGCATCGCAGACGTTGAATTCGCAGGATTATTAGCCCAGGGGACGATTTTTAGCAGGTTTTCAATGCCGTCAAGATGACTTTCATGAGGATCACCGTCCCCTTTGAACGTCAAGCTGGAGATGTCATCGAGTGTCTGTTGGGGATTATCTCCGTCAGTGTGCAGAATTATCTCTTCTTTGTAGTCAAGATCGCCGTGGGACTGCATCCAACTCCGGATATCAGCGAATTCCTGCTCGATTTCCTCGAAAATCTGCTTACAAGCACTGAGAATTCCTTGCTGAAACTGTTCTAAAGAACCAGTTCTGTCAATACAGATGCCTAGATTCAGAGATTCTGAGTTTGTTTCGAGAGTTTCATCGTTTTGCTTAGATATTTCATTGTTTCAAGTGGTTCAGAGCTCTTTTCGTAGTGTTTTACATCATTTTAACGTTTATATGATGTATCAGTGCTCGTTTCTTCAGCGTTTTCTCCTTTGTTCGAGTCAGGTTTGAGTGATTTCGTTGGGACCTTAGGAAATTGCCAGCCACATATCGGGCAAGAATCTTCATTTTTCTGTACTTCAGCCATACAGGACGGACATATTTTACTATGCATCTTCTCCTCCTTCCGATGAACCATAGATTTTAAGGGTATTTGGGATTGCTATGACCGGAAAGGTCTGAAATATAAGCAATCCAGCAGCGAATCATTCGCTACATCATATTATAACAATATTCAAGGCAGTTTATTCGCTTTGTCAATAATGATATGATATAATGCTGAAAATATTGTTGCGAAAGAAGGATAACAAAGGAAAATATGACGATGTTTAGGTTCTGTCACGTAAGTATTGCTGAGGAGAGTTCATCAGATTTGGGCAAGGTTCGGAAGTGAAGATTGAGAAACTCCCAGGCATTACCAAAGCTATGTTGATGAAGTTTTGAGTGATTAGCTTTCGTTAGTTGTATAAAGCTGCGAAAACATTTAAAATAAACTTATGGGTCAGAACCTATCACAATTTGCAAAAAGAGATCAGTTCTTATTATTCTCCTTTATTTCATGTTCATTAAAATTATCTAAGCAATTTATCCAGGAGTGATTATTTCCAAAGTTCTTTATATGAGTCTATTTAATGTAGCAAGTTATGAAACCATCATAACTACCGCCTGATGTTTTATTATCAGTTAAAAGCGGATCGGGATTAAAATCTACTGTTTTCTGGAATATTCCTGTGATAAAGAATTTACTTGCACTTTCATTAATATGAATTTTGGATGTTGTATCACTTTCAGTACCACCCCAGGAATTTGCTTTTACAAAATCACCTGAATCATTCAATTTCAGCACATAACAGTCGTTCGAGCCGTTAGAAATGTGATTATCCGTTCCTGAACCTGGGTCGAGATCTGTCGTTCCTGTGATATATCCGGTGATATAAATATTGTCACTAGTGTCAATTGTAACTCCGGATGCACTGTCATGTCCACTGCTACCTATTGTCTTTACCCATTGAAAAACACCAGAGTTGTTTAAGCATAAAAGATATGCATCATTTTCATTTGCTGAGCTGGCTGTCTTGTTGTGAATACCAGCACTTGGATCAAAATCAATTGTTCCTCTGAAAGCACCCGCAACATAAACATTATTATTGCTGTCTACCGCCAAACTTGTACCGCTTACAATTTTATTCGGATTATGCACAGTATCTTCTCCCCAAGTAGCGACCCAAACAAAAGCTCCGTTTGAAGAGTTAAGTGCTACTAAAAATGCTGCACGAGTGTTTGAGCTGACCGTTGATGTACCAGCACCGGGGTCAAAATCAACAGTTGTTACATAATTCTTACTTGGATAACCGAAATATCCTGATAAGTAAACTTGTCCGTTGTCAACCAGTACGTCATAAGCGCGTGAATCGGTGTAACTCCATCTATGATTAGTTATCGAAAGGCGTTTTGCCCATAAAGAAATACCTGCGGGTGAATATTTACAGCAAAAACTATATCTACCATCATCATAACTACCAACGACATAAATCGCATTACCGGTTGAATCGTATGTAACACCAAGTGCAAATTCACCCCACATACCGGTCGAATAAACCGTTTTACCCCATATCAAACTGCCAGTGCTGCCGTAGATTTTCGCTAAATGTGGGTCTTTATAACCGGAATGAGTGTAACCGCAGGCATAAACATCGTTATTACTATCAACAACAGCATCATAAAAATAATCTCTTCCGCTGTTTCTGCTTGCATAAACCCACAAGAAATCACCGCTGGAATCAAGTTTGAGCACATATTGTTCCCATTCACTTCCTGATGCAGAAATGTTGTGAGTGCCTGTGCCTGGGTCAAAATCGACTGTTCCGTGAAAACCGCCAGAAACTATAATATTATCTTGTGAATCGGTAACCACAGAGTTTGCTCGAATATCACCCGAACCTTTAACAGTTTTAGTCCATTGATAAATAAAACCTAATGTAATTGTGAGTGAGAAGTTTTCTGTATCTTGCTGAGGAGCTCCAGAGTCGGTTACAGTTACATCAAATGTGTAAGTTCCATTAGAACCAATATCTGGTGAACCAGTAATCGTTCCATCTGGATTAAAATTCAGTCCTGCGGGTTGGGTTGGCGTAAAGATTGAATACTGCCAGGTGTAAGGAGCTGCTCCATATTGTGCCTGAAAAACGAAATTGCTGGTCGAGCCTTCAGATATATCGGGAATCGGCGAAAGTGCTGTAATTTCCAGTGCTTTATCGATGGTCAGCTCATATGTATCTTTATATTCTTGAATAATATATCCAGAATCTGTAAGGGTTACATCGAAAGTATATGTTCCACTTGCACCTGCTGACGGTGTGCCATTGATTTCACCATTGTCCGCAAAATTCATACCCAAAGGCTGTGATGGACTGAAATTTGTGAATTTCCAGAGATATGGACCGACGCCGTTTCCAGCCTGAAAAGTGAAATAATATGCAATTTCTTCAACTGCATTGGTAAGCGGCGAAGTTGATGTTATTTCGAGATGTTCTTCGATAGTCAACGTGAATTGTCTGCTGTCCCGTTCACCTTCAGAACCAGTTGAATCGACAACTTCAACATCGAATGTATAAACACCATTTGAACCTACTGCCGGTGTTCCGAAAATCGTTCCATCGTGAGTAAAGTTCAAACCTGAAGGCTGCACGGGTAAGAAATTAGTGAAAAACCAGATATAAGGTAGTTTCCCTTTTTCAGCTTGAAATGAGAAATTGTAGTTGATACCTTCTATTGCGTTTTGTATTGGGCTTGAAGATGTGATAACAGGGGGTTTCGGTGCTGAATCACATGCATTGAATAAATGAATCACAGCACCAAAAACTAATATTATTAGCAATTTTCTGTTCATGGTTCACCCTTCTAGTAAAATTTTTTACTTAAAAAATCTTTCTTCCCTATTTAGTCGATATATCGAATTTCTTAATGGTCGATTCCAATAGTTTTTTGCTCGAGCAATCCAAAAACTGCTGTAAAAATCGGTCAGACAGCATTAATGTAAAATTTGTTAGTAATATCACATACTAACAATTATATACAAATAATTGCCGTTTATTACTGAAAAAAAAAGCGCTTATGTGGAACTATCACACTTTTTAGCAAAAACTTTCCTAACATATTCACCAAAACCAGAATCCAGGTCTAAATCTGATTGATTAACGATTAATACTTGAAGATGATTTCACCATTACCTGAACGTATGCCTGATTGTGTGAAGCTGGAAAATAATACCAAAATAAACTTACGGGACATAACATAATATGCATGCACACCAATGGCTTAAATCCAATCAACTTTTGCATAGAAACCCAAGTTATACTTCAAAAAGGGGTAAATAATGAGAAGTTCAGATTTCACCTACTGCATTTTGTCACTATTTTTAATTCTTATTCTTGCATGTAATGTCAAATTAATCCTCTTACCAATATCAACAATAATCAATCCGAAATCAATATTCAGGATTCATCAGCATACAATATTGCTAATGGATTAGGAAGTTTTGATTTTGGGAATTTAAGTGTAAATCTTGATTTGACTGAAACATTCACAATTCAAAACACTGGAAGAGTGGATTTTGTCGTATTCAGGCTCGATTTCCTCGAAAATCTGCTTACAAGCACTGAGAATTCCTTGCTGAAACTGTTCTGATGAACCAGTTCTGTCAATACATATGCCCAGATTCAGAGATTCTGAGTTTGTTTCGAGAGTTTCATCGTTTTGATGCGACATTTCCTTGTTATCAAGTGGTTCAGAGCTCTTTTCGTAGTGTTGCACATCATTTTAACGTTTATATGATGTATCAGTGCACGTTTCTTCA
>JAIOTL010000017.1 GCA_021106775.1 Planctomycetota bacterium
ATATTTTTTCATTAATTCCAAGTATAAAATTCAATGGGTTAATAATATTCTGCAAAAGTCAAGATTCTTCGGAATCTGCCCGAGAATCGAGAATGCGTTGAACATACCCACCAAGCAGAATCTCACCTTCAGGATTATAAACACACCAATCAACAATGTCCTTTACTTCAATAGCAAGCGAATCGCCCTCCTGAAACTGCTGACAGTACAACGGGTGCGAATCCACAATTGCTGAAATTTTGTTCTCCTTCCAATCATGCACATGAAGCCAGAGCATTTCTTTGGTTTTATCCGATTCAGATGCATCAGGATTGAGAGCAACTCCGTATTTCAGAAGAAAATGATACTCTTCGGTTTTATGCTTGTTTGCAGTCCAGAAATCCTTAAATTTCGACAGATGTTTTAATGCGTCGATTCTCGCGTCGTCAAGCTCACGGTCGTTCTCAATATTGATTATTTCCTGCGAACGAACGTATTCGTCATATCTTTGCAGGAATTTATCGAGTTTGGTGTACGTTTCATCCTCGAAATCAACCAACCTGAGTGCTCTACCCATTTCATAATGTTCCATGGGGTTTTTATTGTTGAAAGGCTTTGATTCGACGAACCTGACTTTATGCTCTTCCTGCTCAAACAAGACATCACCAGCGTTGTACACCGTTCCTTCTATCATATCTTGCGCAAGTTCTATCATGATGTCAAAAGCCACATTCCAAAGGTCTCGGCGCAGGTTGATGATTTCAAGTTCCGGTACGCTGAAACGTCCAAGACCGTGTGTATGCATCCAAATAAGCTGTTCCCCGTCAGGTGCAGTATTATCCTGAATCTCCTCGTGAAAAGTTACGAAATATTCCACCAGATAATCATTTTTTAGAACATTCGGGAAATACTGTTGATGCCATGTCTTTTCACCCCAGAAAACGTATGTCGAATTATCGATGATTATGCCGTTAAACCTGCTGCGATAAAGCTCTGCAATGAGCATCAAAAACAGGATATGCCTTTTGTCGTCAAAGTTCGGTCCGATATAACGCAGAATGAACAGTCTGTCGGAGTCTTTTAGCTGCTCAAGCTTTGAATCCTCCAGCCCCTTGAGAATGAAGCCGTCCTTATCGATGTCGAAGATGTCAGGTGCTTCAGCTTTGGTAATAAGGCTCGGAAAGACCAGATTATACGGCACATCAACCTGGAAACCATAATCGTTCTGCTCTCGGAAATTGGTTTTCCAGATATTTTTGCCGGTCAGGAACGCTTCGACATCATCCTGAGTCGGTAGCTCGAAATCATCACCGTGGAAAAAAACACCATATGAAAACGACGTAACACCAGAATAATCAGGGTTGTCATCGTCAAAAAGCTCGAAATTCTCATCTTCTATATCATTTATATCAGTCATTTTTTTCCTTTTATGTCCTTATGGAAAAATGAACTCGCCACCAGCGTTATCACCCACAACATAGTTGAATTTCTTTTCATGTTCAACCGTTGTAGGCTCGCCGTGCCCATTGTAAAGTATAGTTTTACTCGGAAGCATAAATATTTTATTTTTTATCGATGCCATAAGCACATGCCCATCACCGCCCGGAAGGTCAGTTCTACCAACATTTCCCTTGAAAATCACGTCGCCGACCACACAAAAACCCGCAGCATCTTTGTCAGCAACCTCCAATCCATCATCATTGAACTTGATGCTTGTATTTCCTTGATAAAACGCGATATGCCCCGCGGAATGTCCAGGAACATGTATCGCGGTTAATTCTCCTCTGCCGATTTTGACAGTATCTCCTTCGCTAAAAAATGTCAGTGTTTCTACTGATGGAAACGGGTCATATTCAGACATTCCGAACATTTGCTGGAAAACGTGATAGTTCTCAGCCCAGAATTTATCGCCCTCGTGCATGATAATCGGCGCCTCAGGCTTGAGCTGTCGGATTTTGGCGACATCCCACGTGTGGTCAATATGAATGTGCGTAAGCAGAATATGCGTCAGGTTGAATCCTTTTTCGATGAATTCACTGGTTTTTTCCGCTGCTCCATCCCCCGGGTCAACAACCGCAAAATCCTTCGTTTCCGGGTCAATGATAAAAAAAGCGTTCTCGAAAAATGGGGATTTGCATTCAAATTGCTCAATCTCAAGCGTCATGTTTTTCCTCGATTAAATTATGCGTGAATTTTTCGGTAATTTTATCATAATGCAAGTGTTTTTATTAAATGAATTTCGCCGTCATAGTCGGTTATTCCGAAACCATCAGCCTTGAATCCTGCTCGCATATAAATCTGACAGGGTGAAGCATAATCATCGGATGGAACGCAAGAAATGCCGATAACGTTGAGGTGTTTCTCTTTGATGACCGCCTCAGCATACGAAATGAGTTTTTTCGCGATTCCCAGTCCTTGATGCTCGCCGATTACGTTCAAATCAACGATTTCCGGGATATTTTTATGCCTGAAATGCTCGTAATAAGATTCCCACTTGATTGTACAGTACCCGATTGCTTTTGTGCTTAGTGTTGCAACAAGCACAAAACGCTCATCCTTTATGTGCATATTCAAATATGCTGCAAACAATTCCCATTTTTTCTGCCACACGCTGAATGTTTCCGCAAGCGCAGCAACATCACCATCTTTAATTTCACGAACAATCAGCTTATTTTCCATCGCTTATATTTTATTGAGGGCGGATTCGAGGATAATTTTACGGCGTTTGCTAATAATATCGTTAGTTGAAATACGTTTCAGGCAGCGTTCTGCAGAAGGTGCACAATATTTCAGCTCAGCAAGAGCTTGCGGCATATCCATCTCAATCAATGCAGAAATCGTGTAATAAAACGGAAATCTGCCCCATCTTGCTTTGCCGTTGCGATGCTTTTTCAGCGTTTGCATTGCATACATAAGCCGTTGTTCCTGCCTGTCAAGTCCACCAGCAATTGCGTTGCGCCAGAACGACACAGAACAGTTGCCGCATCAGTAAAAACCTAAACTGTCGCTTTCATCCAGACGCTGAATCATATTTGTGTTAGCGATTTTGAGGGCATCAGCAACCTTTTTGTTTTTCACACCAAGTTTGCACAGTGCGCGGATTGATTCTTCACCGAGAATGTGCATTGTCGCAGCACCGGTTTTGATGCGTTCACCTGTGTAAAGCAGCGCACCCTCACGTAAATCTTTGGTTGTAGGGGCGAATGTACCGGCATATGAATATTTTAAGCCCTGTCTGCTTGCGATGAATTCCGCTGTTTTTTTCTTCTCAGATGCTGACACTTTTTCACCAAACTTGAAAATATCGTTGACAGCATTAACCGTCAGCGCCAAACTGTTCTCATGCAATAATTTCATCGTTCACCTAAGCAAATTTACAGGTTTTCCTTGATTTTATCGAGTGTTTCTTTGCATTGAGGAACCATCCCATGAAATTTAGCAAGTTTTTCACAAGGATATTCGTTACAATGCGCACAGTTTTCAACACCCTTGTCAATTCCGCACAGCCTATATTCACAGACCTTGCAGTGCGAAAAAAGTGGTTCTTCGGTTGAAAGGCATCCTCGACAATTGATATGCTCTGCCTTGATATCTGCTCCATAAGTTTTTGACCAATGCTCAGCAGTTTTCTGGCGCAACTCATCGTCATCCTTCATTGTCGCAATGTACGCCTCACACTGACTGCAAACAATCCCGCAGAAAGAAATTATTTCATTTTCCGACATGTTTTCTCCTCGCAGTTGAGTGAAAGTTTTCAATATCGTTAAACTACAATTCTACCGTTTTTAATGACCGTGTTCACCTGATTCTGTGCGATGCTGTACGAAAGTTCCTGATAGTGAGGCACTTTCCAGATGACGATGTCAGCTTTGTATCCTTCCTTAATCTTGCCGATTTTGTCACCTCGTTCAAGTGCGTAGGCGGCATTTATTGTACATGCGGTCAATGCTTCAGCAGGTGTCATGTCCATGTGTAGCACGGAAAGCGACATTATGAAGGGCAAAGACATAATGTATGAGCTTCCGGGGTTAAAATCCGTAGCGATAACAACTGGTAAATCCGCGTCAATCAGCTTTCGCGCATACGGGTATCTGTTGTCATTGAGAAAGAACGAGCAACCGGGTAACAAAACAGGTATCAGATTTTTCTTTTTGATAATCTTAATGTCGTCATCATTAAGCACTTCCAGATGTTCCACCGTCAATGAGCCAACCTCCGCTGCTGTCTTGATACCACCGATATTATTGAATTGATTGACATGCAGCCTTATCTTGAGCCCATGTTTAGTTGCTTCCGTACAGATTTCGGTCGCTTCCTCAGCAGTAAACGCGTTTTCCTCGATAAAAACATCAACATATTCCGCCAATTTCCTCTCTGCAATTTCGGGCAACATCTCAATAATCAGTTTTATGTATTCTTCGCGTTTGTCAGTAAATTCCGCGGGTACAACGTGAGCTCCCAGGAATGTCGAAACAATGTCAACAGGTGAAAATCCATTTATCTTGTGCAGAATTTCCAAAGACATCAACTCGCTGAATTTATTCAATCCATAACCCGTTTTTGCCTCAAGTGTTGTCGTGCCATTCTCAAGAAACAGATTTATTCGCGATTTAACAAGGTTTCTAAGGAATTCGGGGTTTGCGCTTCTAAGTGCCGCTGCGGAATTGTGAATTCCTCCGCCTGCTTCGAGAATTTCCTCATAATTTCTGCCTGCCAAACGCATTTCAAACTCTTCCGCTCTTGTTTTAAGGAAAACCGGATGCGTATGACAGTCTATCAAACCTGGTGTAACAAGCATCTCTCTGGCATCAATGTAATTATGTGCCTGATAATTTCCGATAATTTCTCGCGATGTTCCCACAGCTACAATTTCATCATTATTAATCGCAATTGCACCATTCTCAATAATATTGAGCTTATTCATCGCAGTTCCGTACAAAATATCATCCGCTTCGTTATAAGTTACTAACTGTCCTATATTTGTAATGATTATTCCGCAGTGTTTATCGGTCATTTCGTTCTCCGAAATAAAAGTATGTATTTCAAAAATTCTACATATATAATGCCGAGTCTGACATAAAAAAAAGTAAAATAAAACACCCTTCATTTATTAGTAGTGGGTTGTACTAATAATACAGATAGAATTAACACAAAAGACAGGAGAGCATTAATGTTGAGTTTCGATTCAGAAGTTTTTTCGCGCCGAAGAGACGAATTCTTCAACAAGATGGAAGATGGTGTCGCTGTTTTAATCGGTTCAAAACTAACATATAGAAATGAAGATGTTGCTTACCCGTTTCGACAGAATTCCGATTTCTTTTTCTTAACAGGATTCGAAGAACCGGAATCATATGCGTTTTTCATCAAAAATGGTGAACAAACGAAATTTGTTCTGATTGTCCCGAAACGTGATGAAAAAGCTGAGATATGGACAGGTTTTCGTGCTGGAATCTCAGGTGCGATTGAAAAATACAAAGCAGATGAAGCATTTGAAATTAACGGAGCAGGCATATTTAAGGAATAGCTTGAAGAGTTTGTCGGCGACAAATCCCGGATTTATTTCCCGCTTGGATTCGACGAGAAAGCAGACAAAGTCTTCATCGAATTAAAGAAAATGATGTACTGGAAGGGGAAAAAAGGGAAAAAATTCCCACCGATAATTCTCTGCCCAAGAAAACTCATCCATGAAATCAGGCTGATTAAGTCGAGTAAAGATATAACAATGCTCGAAAAAGCTGCTGATATTACCAAACGTGGGTTTGTGAAGGCGATGAAGGAAAGCAGACCCGGCATGTTCGAATTTCAGGTGCAGGCAATATTCGATTATGAATACCGCAGACTTGGTTCTGAGCGCGACGGATACGAGCATATTGTGGCAGCGGGAGAGAATGCATGTGTGCTGCATTACGTTACAAATCGAAAGAAAATTGAGGAAAATGAGTTAATTCTTATAGATTCCGGGGCGGAATACGGGTATTTCAGCGCGGATGTTACGAGGACATTTCCCGCAGGTACAAAATTTACTGAACCTCAGAAACGAGTGTACAATCTTGTGCTGAAGTCGCAGGAAGAAGCGATTAAAATGAGCAAACCGGGCGTGAATCTTGAGGATATTCACAAAAAAGTATGTGAAATTATTTGTGAAGGGCTGAAGGAGCTTGGATTTTTCAAGTTTAGCAGCGAAGCGGAGATTGAGAAAGAAAAGATGTGGCGGCGTTATTTCATGCATGGTACATCGCATTGGCTTGGGATGGATGTTCATGATGTCGGAATATATAAAATCGATGGCGAGCCGATTCCACTTGAGCCAGGCATGGTTTTTACAATTGAACCCGGATTGTACTTCGATCCGCACGATAAACGTGTGCCTGAGGAATATCGCGGAATTGGCATCAGAATCGAGGATGATATTCTTATCACCGAAGCTGGCAATCGCAATTTTACATATATGATACCCAAAACAATCGAAGAAATCGAATCGCTCCTGAATGAGTAAAATTGCACAGTCAAGCAATTTACTTGTCATTTTTGCCCCTGAGACACAGAGACCACAGAGAATTAATGAAGCCGGTGTAACAGGCATCGATTTAGCGATATGTAGCGTTTTGCAGGCGTTATGCAGATAAATTTGCTTTACTTTGCTATTAATTTGCTATGAAATCGATTAGGCATCAAATATGGACGAACTGCAATAATACAACTGCTTGTGTGGTGC
>JAIOTL010000011.1 GCA_021106775.1 Planctomycetota bacterium
GAACCACATTCGTCTAATTTAATTTTTATTTCTCCATTATCGGATGAAAACTTTATTGCATTAGATAATAAATTGTCCAAAACGCGCATAATTAAGTTTTCATCAAATTCATATTCATTTTTAATAACTTTATTAATTTCAACAGAGATTTCGATTTTTCTTTGATTTGCAATCATTTCGTGATTAAGAATAGTTTTCTCAATTAAATTAATTACATCAACCGTTTTCCTATTTAGCACTAACTTCCCTGATTCAAGCTTTGTTACAAGTAACATATCATTAATGAATGAATTTAATTGTTTTGCTTCATTTTGAATATTTTCAAACTCGCTGTAATACTTTCTATCTTTATTTTCATCATTTTTGATGATATTCATAGACAATTCACACATTAATGCAATGCTTAGTAAAGGATTCCGAATGTCATGCATTATCATGTGTGACAGATAATCTCTCATTTTCATATTTTCCTCAAGCTCATCATATTGTTGCTTTATCCTCAACATCGATCTTACTCTTGCTCGTAATTCTGGTCCATTCACTGGTTTGGATAAAAACTCATCTGCACCAGATTCAAGACCACGAATAAGGTTTTCTTTACCTTCAAGTGCTGTTATTAATATTATTGGAATATGCTTCCATTTTACATTTAACTTAATTCTTTTGCAGGCTGAAAAACCGTCCATATTTGGCATCATAACATCCAACAAAATCAGGTCAGGATTCTCTGATTCTAGATAATCAAATGCCTCCGAAGCACTATTTCTTGAAATAACATTGTATTCTTGTCTGTGTAGAAGCATCTTCAAAGTTTCGCAAATTATTTCTTCATCATCAACAATTAGTATATTATAACTATTCTTGTCCAATTCATTCTCCAAGTAACTTATCTGATAAATCTTTTGATCTAATTTCATTAATATTATAAAGCAACCCTTCTAAATTTATTGGTTTCGGCAAAAATATATCTGCTCCATATGCAATATATTTTTCTTTATCACCAGGTAAAATCAGTGACGACATCACGATAATAGGTATGTCAATCATTTTTGATATTTCTCTAATTTTTACAATTGCATGACAACCATCTGCGATTGACATTTGATGATCAATAATTATCATATCAGGCTCAACTTCATTTGCTCTTTTAACTGCTTCAGAGCCATTTCTTCCTACGATTACTCGATAATCATGCGCAATTAGTGAATCCATTATATAATTGATATTTGCTTCATTCTCATCAACTATTAATATTGTATACATTTGTTTTATTGATGTCATTTTGTCAGACATTACAATCAATGCTCGATAATCTTTGTCTCTATGCGTTAGTTCTTGTTTAATGGCAAGCATTAACTGATGTTCGGAAACTGGTTTCATAAGATAACAAGCTGCACCAAGCTCAAAGCCTTTTGATGCTTCGTCAACGATCGATATTACTATTATAGGAATATTTTTAGTTGCACTTTTGCTTTTGAGTTCCGCCAAAACCTGCCATCCTGTAATGTCAGGTAGAATGACATCGAGAATAATAATATCCGGCTTAAAACCTATAACTTTGTCAATTGTTCCTTCACCTTGAGAATGAATTGTGCTTTGTATATTACTTGCGTCCATATATTTACTGATTAATTTAGCAGTCAGAATTCTCTCATCGTAAATAATCGAATTCTGTATACTATATGTTTTATTTTGTTTAATAATTTCATTCTCTATTTTCTTTTTGTCATTATTCATTATATTAATATTGTGTGGCAAGGATACCGTAAATTTCGAGCCTGATTCGGGGCAACTTTCGAGGGTAACACTTCCGCAATGCATTTTAGCAAGCTTCTCCACAAGCGATAAACCAAGTCCTGTTCCCTCGTGCTTTCTCGATAAACTACTGTCAAGCTGAACAAATGGCTTAAATAGATTCGGAAGCTCTGAGTCACTGATTCCAATACCTTCATCCCAAATTGTGAAATCAACTTTATTGTTATCTTCATCCCAGTATACGTCAAGCCCAACTTCCTTTTTTTCATCAGTAAACTTAATTGCATTACTTAACAAATTTACAAGTATCTGCTTTATTCTTCTTTCATCTGTAAAAATACTCTTTCCATCACAATTACTATCGTAATTGAGCTTAATCCTCTGTTTCATTGCTGTTTGTTAAACCAATCTTAAACTTGCTTGACATACCGCATTAATCGAAATTTCACGCTTTTCGAGTATCAATTTTCCAACACCTATCTTAGATAGATCAAGTATATCATTAATTAATTCTAGCAGATGCTGACCACTCTCTTCGATTGTTTTCAAAGTCTTCAATTCCTGATCATTCATCGGTCCGTATATCTGCTCTTGCAAAGCCTCGGACATCCCAAGAATGGCATTTAACGGCGTTCTTAATTCGTGACTCATATTTGCTAGAAATTCATCTTTTAATCTCGCAGCTCGAGATAATTCTGCATTTGCAGTACTTATTTCCATAGTTTTCATATCCATCTGCTTGATTAGCGCTTCTCGATCTTTTTCAAGATTGGATTTAGCCCTTTTCCTTTCAATAAATGAAACGATAATATCCGCCACTGTTTTCATAAGCCGTATTTCATCTTTTGTCCAAACGCGATCATACTTTGTTTCATCAAACCCGATAAAACCAACCCAATATCCATCAACAATAAATGGGATTTGAATAGTAGATTTCACATCTTGTGATTTCAACAATAGCTTTTCTTCATCACTGAAATCAGAAAGTAAGCCTTTTATTGGCTTTCCACGCTTAAAACTATTTTTCCATCTCAAGAATCCGTTTTTGTATATGATTTTCCTATTTAACGAATCAACAGTTTTATTATTACAGTTTGGTTCTTGAACTAAAAACTTTCGAACAGCGTATAAACCAATATCCTCATCCTCATAATTCTCGTAAATATATGACCGGCTGCAATTAAGCAATTCTCGCAGAATATCGATAGTTTTTTCCAATGCTTCGTCAAATGTCACTTCATCACGTAAAAGAAGCTGGGAACAATCGGCAATCCCTTTCAAATATTTTACTTTTGTTTCAAGATTCAATTCCGCTTTTTTTCTTTCATTAATATCTCGCGCACTTCCTAAAATACTTATCATTTCTCCACTATCATCAAATAGCGGATTCATTGTAATTTCGATCCAAACCTTTGTTCCATCTTTTTTCTCGATTTCTAATTCTGTTCTAAACACAGCTTTTTCACTTGAAAACTTATCGACATGCATTAAACGCTTTTTATTAGCTTCAACCGCATTTTGCAGAATTTCAATGCCAATTAACTTTTTAATCCC
>JAIOTL010000253.1 GCA_021106775.1 Planctomycetota bacterium
GCCTGCTCCGAGTTATGCCCCACAGATACTCTGCCGATGATTCCTAATAAAATGGGTGAATTAAATCATTACAAAAGTAAAAAACTAACTTTTGTTGAAAGCAGGCTCGATATCGGGCAAGAACAGGCGGTACCATTGATTGCGCAGACAATAGAATATGTCGATAAGCATTTCAATGATGAATATATAAAATTGTATGATTCTCCACCAGGCACGTCATGCCCGGTGATTGAGTCGATTAAAGATGTAGATTTTGTGATTCTTGTTACCGAGCCGACGCCTTTCGGACTGCATGATTTGAAGCTGGCGGTTGATGTAACGAAAGTGTTGGGGAAGAGGTTTGGCGTGGTCGTTAACCGTTTTGGGATTGGCAATGACGATGTGCTGAGATACTGTAAGGATGAGAATATTCCGATTTTGGCGAAGATTCCCAACGAGCGAAAAATTGCGGAATTATATTCGCATGGAAGCTTGATTTATCTTGAGGTTGCAGAAGTTAGACAGCAGCTTGAATTAATTGAGAAATTTATTCTGGATTTGAAAAGCGAAGGCGATAAATGAAAGAAATTGTTATAATCTCAGGCAAAGGTGGCACCGGGAAAACTTCTATCACAGCATCGTTTGCGTTTTTAGGTGCTGATACAATTGTTGCTGCAGATTGCGACGTAGATGCCGCCGATATGCACTTACTTTTGCAACCTGATTTCGCAAAGTTGGAAGATTTTTACAGCGGTGTGAAAGCTATCATTAATCAGGATGAATGCATCGGATGCGATAGATGTGCGGAGGTCTGTAGGTTCAAGGCGATTGAGATTACCGACGGAAAATATTCTGTCATACAATTGAATTGCGAAGGCTGTGGATATTGCGCGAGAGTTTGCCCGACAAAAGCTATTGTTATGGAAGAACAGAACGTTGGAAAATGGTACGTTTCAACGACAAAAGCCGGCAATTCGATGGTGCATGCCAGACTTGGAATCGGAGCGGAAAACTCCGGTAAACTCGTCGCGAAAGTAAAAAATGAAGCAAAAAGTATTGCAGAGTTAGAAAGAATAGAATTTGTGCTGGTGGACGGTTCTCCAGGCATAGGATGTCCGGTTGTTTCCTCGCTTTCAGGCGCAAATTTTGTCATCCTCGTTACAGAGCCGACGGTTTCAGGGATTCATGACCTTAAACGTATTTACATACTGGTGAAAAAGTTTAACATTGATGCAGGATGTATAATTAATAAATATGATCTAAATCCAGAGATTACTCGGGAAATCGAGGAATTTCTCAACACTGAAAACATCGAATTAATTTCGAAACTGCCGTATGATGAAACGTTCACCAAGGCAATGACGGTAGGTCAAACTATCGTTGAATATGACAACAGTGAACTAAAAAAGATTCTGTCAGAAAGTTGGAATAAAATTAAAAATATTGTTCAAAATTAGGAGGAATTAATGAGAATTGCATTTACCGCAAAAGGTGACAGCTGGGACTCAATGATTGACGAACGCTTCGGCAGAACCAAAGTTTTGTTGGTTTATGA
Source organism: Planctomycetota bacterium (assembly GCA_021106775.1). Next base: position 1,535 of record JAIOTL010000253.1, read on the forward strand.
TGATGAAAAGGATGAGTTAGAGCATTTTGATAACAGCGCAATCGATAGTGTCGCCCACGGTGCAGGGCCTCAAACCTCGCAAAAATTACTCGAATTGAAGCCAGATGTTTTGATTACCGGCAATGGTCCGGGCGGGAATGCAGCATCGGTGTTGGCGAATGCGAACATTAAGATATTTGTCAAAGCAGACCAGATGACTGTTAAGGAAGCGTATGATGCCTACAAAAACGGAACCCTAAAATCATTTTAAATTACATATTCGATTACGCTGGTTATTTGAGTTTGAATTTGAACTTGCTGTGCGATAGAGTTTTGCCCTTTTCCTTGACATGCACGTCGATGTTCGAGTATCCATCGTTTTTCTCATCATTTACCACGACTTCCGCAAACACATCGTCGCCAGACTTCTCATCCGCAACGCTCACCGCCGCTTTCTGTCCGTCAAAAAACGTAATTCGCGGCGCGGAGATGGTTATTTCTGTTGTTTCATCGCCGTCGTAGGTAATTTCCTTGATGACAACATCGCAGCGGTACAAATCACGGTCGATTTCTTCGGTCATGTTTTTCTTCATTTCAGCGATTTCGTCCAGAGTTAACGGATGAATCTGCGCTTCCAGCATATAACCCTTCGAAACCGATGAACAACCCAATGCAAACATTGCAGCCGTTAGAATCAACATCAGCATAATTTTTTTCATATCAACCTCATTCAAGTTTGAATTGATTTTACTCTTTTACATTCAGTAAAAACAAATTTTTCGGATTCAAAAGAAATAAAATATATGCAAAAATTCTTAATTTCGTGTATTTTCGTGTTTTTCGTGGTAAAAAATCTTAAGAAGTTAGTTTAATTAGATTCAATACTGACTTTTTCGCTCATTCCTACGGAATATCGCGGCTTCTCGAAGAAAACTATTTCTTCTCGATGTCGTGGAAAAAAATCTTAATTCTTCGTGGTTCAAAAGTAAACGGTTTAATCGGATTTGCACGGTTTAGTCGCTTAGGGGTGAATCTTCTTCGTCCTTTGGAACCTCAGGCGTAAACTCGGTTATATCCGGGATGAACGTTTTAATTTTGTAGCGTTTCGTGCCGATGATGTATTTCACCCACCGATACATGTCCGAGGTCGTGATGCGCTTGCCCGGCACGTTCCCGCGACTCGCAAGCTCTTTCTCGATGTTCCCCTGCAAATCCGCAAAAGAAGCATCAACACGGGCGGGAATTTTTTCCGTAACGTACAGAATATGCCAGCCGTGGTCAGTTTTCACCGGCTTCGAAATACGCCCGACCTTCAGAGCAAACGCAGCATCCTCAAACTCACTGCTGAAAGTTCCATGCGGCACAAGCCCAATCAATCCTCCGCGCACCCTACTTTTTTTATGCCTCGACAGTTTCCGTGCCACGCTCTCGAAAGTCCCCACTTTCTTAGCGCGCACCCGGATAATTTCCGCTCGAACGTTAATCGCTTCCTTCTCGTTGAGGCAAAGAATGTGATAGAGCTTGATTCGGTCGACATGGTAATCCTGCAGCATAATTAGCCGCTCGATTTGCATAGCCTCCACGGTTAGCCGACGTATAACTTTCGTAAAATCCGCTTCGCTTCTGTATCCTAGCTTGTACCAGAGTTTGCTGCGGTTCTTTGCATCATCGTCAGAGTATTCCACGATAATCTTTTTATGCGAGTCAGTTTGTTTTTCGAGATATTTCATCACGTTCGACAATGCTTCATCGACTTTTTCATCCTTGAATTTAATGTTCTCGTGGTCTGCTTCTCGTTTTGCCAATTGAAAAATCAGTATTTCGGAGACGATCTGTCTTGCCCATTCCGGCTTGCTTTCAAAGGTATGCACGAAAAACTCACCCGCAGAAATCTTGATATCGTTGACATGCCCGATACTCGGCAGTCGGTCGAGATGTGCAGGGTAGTAAAGCTTTAACTCGCAACGTTTCTGCCGCATCATGTTCTCAAGCCAGTCAAAGCTGTCCTGGTTGGTGATGCGCAGTCCGGGAATATGTTCCTTGTACACGCGCTTAAGTTCCGCTTCGATTTCCGCCCGAAGCTCTGCGTATGTCGCATCTTTCTTGCCTTTTATCACCTTATCAATGCGGATTATCTGGTATCCGAAAACCGTCTGGATGGGGTTGCTGATGTCGCCTGCTTTATGAGCAAACAGAAATTCCTCGATTTTAGGCAATCCTGTGGTTCCCTGCAGAATCATCCCGACTTTGCCGTTATTCTTGAGAGTGCGATGGTCCTTGCTGTAATTCCGCACCGCTTTCTCCCAAGTTATCTTGCCTTGCTTGATTTTTTCGGCGATGCCTTTTGCACGTCCAAGGGGGTCGGGATTTAGTGAATCTTTTTTGTCCGAAAGCACGATATGAGAATATTCCGCCTTGTTCGTACGGAAATAAAGCAGGAAAATCAGGTGTTCCAGAAGCAGCATGCGCTCGGTGTACTTGCGCCAACGTTTCCGGTACGCTTTTTCAGTCTCAAAACCCTGTTCTTTCCAGACCTGCTTGAAACTTTTACCTTCTTTTTGCGCCCGTGTTGTAAGCAGATTAAATATTCGAGAGTTCGCGTCCTTGACATATTTCTCGCTGAACTCTAAGCCTTCCCAATCAGCCTCAATCTCCGCCACCTTCGCCACAAAAATCTCCTTCACAAACACCTCAAACCACTCGCGATGCCGTTGATACATCCTGTCTGTAAACTCAACTGCGCGAACAATTTCGCCGTTTATCTTCGCAATCACCGGATTCGCATCCGCATTTTCATTATTTGTTTCATCCGCTTGGTAGAACTCGGTCATACCGGGCAAAGGCGGGAATTCATAATAATTCGCAGGATTAAACGGCATTGAATTCCGGTCGTTCATCATCGAGAAAAGGACATCATCGTCCGAATAATCTCTGCTCTCAAGAATATCAATATACTCATTTGAATTTCTCAACTCATTGTCAGCATTATTGTTTGCAGTTGGGTTGAAAGGTTTGATGTTGTCAACAGTAATTGCAGGCGCACTCGTACACGCCAGAAACGACAGCACAAACATGATAAACGCGATTCTCGCAAGCATAATTAAATCCTTTGCAAATTTTTATTGATGTTTCGGTTGTTATTTTGAATATAATTGGTTTCTTTGCAGATGTTATATTAAGTCAACATAATACGAATTGTAACGTATTGATATTCATAACATCAGAATTTTTTTAGTTTATATTTACGGAGTTGAAATGCACAATTTTATGAAACTTTTTGTTCTCGTTATCGCTGTATTGCTTCTTACAAACGTTCTTACAGGTGATATGACCGACGAGGAGTTTGAAGCACAAAAGAAAAACATGATTAAACTTGCCGATGAATTGACGCCTATCGCCGAGAATCTTCGCGGTAAAAAATTCAAATTCCCTATCGAAAAAGGCGTTTACACCCGCAATATGATTGCCGACTATCTTATCGGGTCGTTCGAAGATGAGCAGTTGGAGGAGATTCAAAAATTTACACAGATTCTGTGGAAACTCGGTATATGCAAGAAGGATGCGGATATTGCCAAGGCGTTTAAGCAGCTTTACGTCGAGAATGTCGGCGGTTTCTACGACCCGCGGATGCAAGAGCTGAACATTGTGAAAACTTCCAGCAAACCTACACAATTCGACAAAATCGCCATGGTGCATGAGTTGACCCACGCTATCGACGACCAATACTACGACTTGCTCAACGGTGTTGACCGCGAAAATCTAGATACAGACCAACAACTTGCGTATATGGCGGTAATCGAGGGTACAACGGGATGTGTGCAGTGGGATTACACCCTCAACAGACCTTCGTACAACATTCCGATGATTAAGAGTATGATTATTCGTATGCCAAATGGAAGCGAGCTTGGAGCGGTTGGCAGGAAAGTGCCGGAATTACTGTCTCGGCAGATTCTCTGGCCCTATACGATGGGATTGAATCTGGCGTTTGAGGCGCGGAATAGGGCGAATGGTTCGTTTGAATTGTTGGATAAAATGTTCGACGACCTGCCGGCATCAACGGAGCAGGTGTTACACCCCGAAAAATATTTCGATGAACCGAGAGATAATCCCGTTGTCATCAGTTTTGACGAAGATTTCGAGAAATTATGGGGTGATGGCTGGGAGAAGATTGACGACGACTGCATGGGCGAGTTCCAGATTTGGGCGTATTTTCTTGAGATTTTGAAGGGAACCAAGAATATTAAAACGCTTGCGAAGGAGGCGGCAGCGGGATGGGACGGCGACAGGATGTTTTTTGTCAGAAACGAGAAACTCGATAAGCTTTCGTTCGTCTGGCGTTTGGAATTCGACACACCCAAGGACGCAGACGAGTTTAAAGCGTTGTATAAAAAAGTACTTGCGAAAAAATACAAGGATGCTGAAGAAAAAGAATACGAAACGGGCAGCATCGTTAATGAGACGTCCGTTCTGGTTTATGAGACTCTGCCGGATGTAAAAATGGCGGAAATCGTGAAAAAATCTTTGGCTGCGAAGTTGGAAAATTGGAAAAAGCCCGAAAAAGGTACTGCGCTCAGATATTCCGAGAAATACACTCCACCAACAATTGCGGTCGAAAGCGAGAACTGGAAGGACGGCGTTTACAAGGAAGACTGGATCGAGATGAAGCTACCGCGCGCCGGTTTCAAGGTTGTTTATGACCAGGATTTCACCATGTTCATGGCACCCGAAGCTGATTCTTCCGAGTTCGTCGTGGCAAGGATGCTGCCGTTTAAGCGTGCAAAATTCGACAAAGTCGGCAAAAGCATCATCCGCAGCCGTATTAACAAGGGTTTGACAGGCATCAAGCTGCTTGAGGAGTCGGAAACCAGAAAAAGCGGGTATTGCTGGCATTATGCGATTGTGGGCGAGGATAAGAACGGGATTCAGCGCGTTTCAATGACGGTAATCTTCGAGGACAGTGCGCGCAAAAAGCTTTTCCAGATAACGGTGCACGGGAAGCTAACAAAAATGGGCGTTGTAAGCGCAGACCTGAATTATATTGTTGATGCTTTCAGGACTACACCTGCAAAGAAGAAGCTGCAGACCATGCCGAAAGGTGCTGAGACCGATGATTAAACCGAAAATTATCAGCGTCATTGCCTGCGAAAACCTCATGAAAGGTACTGACGGGCGTATCTCGCTGCTGAACGTGCTGCGCAAACACAAGGCGGAATCGATGCCCGTAACCTTCAGCAGTCTGTATGTGTACTTACACCTTGGCTTTGGCGACGGGCGTATGAACCTGGGCATGAGAATCATTGACCCGACAGGTGACGTACATTATACAATGCCCAAAACGCATGAGATTTACTTCGACAGCCCCGCGGAATTCAACGAAATCGCAATAACGCTGCCGTCAATGACGTTCAAACACGCTGGCACCTACATCCTGGAGTTCCTCGTGAATGAAGAACTGCTCAGCGCCGACTACCACTTCGAGATTTTTTGTGTGCAAGCACACTTTTAGGTTACGTTCCTGTAATATTGCATACAGAAATGCTAGATTTTGCAGAGGATACCTCCTTTGTCATTCCTGCGAAAGTAGGAATCCAGTAGGACAGGCTTCCTAGCCTGTCAA
>JAIOTL010000083.1 GCA_021106775.1 Planctomycetota bacterium
TCATTGGCTGAACGTCCCGGCGACATTCCGCTACTCGCCCAGCATTTTTTGAATAAATATTCTAAAGAATTCAAAAAAAATGTCATCGGTTTCAAATCAGACGCACTTTCGCTGTTGGTTCAATTCAAATTCCCCGGTAATGTCCGTCAATTACAAAACATTATTCAGCGTCTGGTTCTTTTTGCACAAGGTGAAGAAGTTACACGCGAAGAAATCGAACAACAGTTTGATGAAGGAGATTCCCAATATTCTTGTTCAAATCAAAATAATCCAGTTGGACTCGCCAATCTCATTGGAATTAGCCTGCATGAAGCGGAAGAAGCGTTAATTCGCAACACTCTCGAAAAACAGAATAATAATCGCGATAAAACCGCTAAAATACTGGGCATTTCCTCTCGAACCCTTTACCGCAAGCTGAAGCAATTGGGAATAAATTGAGCACATAAATACAACATATGCATAATTTATTGAGAAAATGTAATAACGGAATTTATTAACCCTGAGAAAGATTATGAGTATAATATATTCGGGTATTGTCTAGGTTGACGAAAGCCCGGAGGAACGCATGAAAATTTTAATAAAATGGAAACAATTAGTTGAAAGAAAGAGGAATTCAATGCCCAATCCAATTTCTAAGTTAAACATCGGCTTGATGATAGCTTTTGTTCTTCTTATTTTCGGCATTATCGCATCTTTTGCCACCTTCAGCTCGGTAACAGCACAGTCAAACCGAGAATCAAAGTTGAATTTGGTCAGTCAAATCGAAATAAACGAACCAATTACGTTGGACACGATCGTTTTCATCAAGGAAAGACTCAAAATTGCTGAATATGACAATAATTTCGGCATCGCTGTAATTTTCAATTCGACTGAAATCGATTTCGAGATTGCGAATGAACTCACTAAGATTCTTTTGAGAAACAATAAACTTCATAAAATCGCATTCGTTAGCAAAAGAATCGAATCTTTCCTGTTAATCCCGCTTTTAGTGTTCGATGAAATCGTATTAGAATTCACAGAAACGAATACTGCAATAATTGGTCCATATAACCAGAAAATTTACAGTGATGAAGTAATTTCCGAAGCAATTTCGTACTTCCGAGGTTCAAAAGATAAGCAGTTAATCGAATATGCAGCATTAATCGAAAAATTTTTCGACAAGACCAAATCGCTGTATTTCAAGACAAGTTCCGGGCTTACATCTTTTAGCATGGAAAAACTCGAGGAATACAAGCTTTTAACATCAGAAGGTAAATTACTCATTTTGACACCTACAGAAGCGGAAAAACTCGGAATAGCATCGTTGATAATTGACAATACTTTTGCGGATTTTTTGAAAAAGCAAGAATACACTGTGGGCAAAAGATACGTTTACAAACTGACGGGTGCTACCATTGATAAGAAAGCGGACACAACGGAAAACATCCTGAGCCGTAAGGATTTCGAGAACAACCGTGCAATTATTATTGATATATCAACAGACATCGGGGAAGTGGTTGCGGATTCAATAGAAAGACGTATCGATGCTGCGTTAGAAAAAGACATCTCAATGATAATCCTTAAGCTTGACACACCAGGCGGACGCATTGATTCCACCTTAAAGATTATTAAGAAAATCGAGGAAGCATCCAAGAAAATAGTAACAGTTGCCTGGGTCGATACCGAAGCAATTAGTGCTGGTGCTATGATTGCAATAACATGTAAGTACATCGCAATGAGCGAACGTTCAAAAATCGGAGATTGTCAGCCCATTATCCCAACTAATGCCGGTTATGAAGTTGCTGGCGAGAAGATTCAGACATATTTGCGCGTTCACTTCAGGCAGTATGCGAGACAGCATGGGATTCCTGAGGCATTGGGTGAAGCAATGGTAACCCAGGAACTAAAGGTGATTGAAATTAAACCTCGAAGTCAACTTTACGCAAACGAGAGTTATCCACGGTTCATGATTGAAGAAGAATTCGAAAGTTGGAATGAACGTAACAAATTCGAAAAAGTAAGAACAATTGTCAGGGAAGACGAGCTTTTAACGCTCACGGACGTTGAAGCAAGGGAATATGGCTTTGCGTTAAATGAGATAAAAACTTTCGATGAGCTGAAAAGTTATTTTGATGTGCGAACGGTTGTTGAGTCGAAAACTACCGCTTCCGAAGATTTACTCAGATTTCTCAACGCAATTGCTCCGCTGATTATCGGGTTGGGCATGCTCGGTTTGTTTATCGAGATGAAAACACCAGGATTTGGGCTTTTTGGGACGCTTGGGATAGCCATTATAGGCGGATTTTTCTCAATTAAGTTTCTTGTCGGAATGGCTGAGTATTGGGAAATTCTTCTTTTTGCTGGGGGTATAATTCTTGTAATTGTGGAGGTTTTCATTATCCCGGGTACAGGTTTATTTGGGATTGCCGGCGTTCTGGCAATACTGGGAGGTATATTTTTTGCCGGGCAGTCCTTCATCATCCCAGAAACCAGCTATCAATCTGATTTGCTCATTAGGAATTTTTCGAGCATTATATTTTCGGTTATCGGAGCACTTATCGCATTTTATTTTGCAGTAAAATATTTGCATAAAATCCCGATAATTCGAAACTTGATACTGGATACAGGTCAAGATACATCTGAACTTCACGCTTCTGCTGTCGATGTTAAAACAGATGAGCTTGTCGGCGCAATTGGCACAACAACTACCGATCTGCGACCTGTGGGCAAAGCAATTATCGGCAATGAACTTAAAGATGTGCAGGTTTTGGCACATGACTATATCGAAAA
>JAIOTL010000172.1 GCA_021106775.1 Planctomycetota bacterium
AAGGGCTATAAACGCATGATGTACAAGGGAAAAATGCGTAACCGCGTGCTATATAAAATGTACATGCCATGCCGGAATGCAAGTGGAACCTGGGAGCATTTCAGCCAGGTTTTTTCACCAACATACCGCACTCCTGACGTAGATTTTATCAAGGTTATGATATTTGCATATTGGCCCATCGGTGATTATTACTACGATAACGTAAGCATCAGAGAAGTTGGTGACCATAACATCTACAACAAGCACATTCACGATGACAAGAAAATACCCATGAAACATGACAAATAATCTTTGGACAAGGCTGGTAAACCTGCTTTACTTTGCGTCCCCTTTGCATATTTCACAGAATCTGTCGCTGTTGTAGAGAAATAACCCCTCACCGAATCGAAATTCGCCTGCCGGCTTGCTCTCTTCGACTCCCCCACAAGGGGGGAGTAATGCATGTCAATGCCTGCAAACATACCCGTGTCATTGCCAGGATGGAGCGAAGCGACTGACGTGGCAATCCAGGATAGTCATACACAAAACATTGAATAGTGAAAATTAAATCTCCAATGCAGACATAAATTCTCGGTTAGAGTTATTCAGACAAAGAACATTTGAATGTATTCCACGGATAACCTTCCGCTAGCCTGGATTCTTCGGTCGCGTTGCTCCCTCAGAATGACAGGAACATTATTTTTCACTGGTCTTAGTGGTCTCTGTGTCTCTGTGGCAAAAAAAAAGATAGGCAAAATGCCTGTTCCACCTTTGCAAACAGCATAAAAAATTCTTGAGAACCGTTTTGCAGGTCGAAAGAAAAACAGGTTTACCTGCCTGCTTTCGCAGGAATGACACCCCTCAAATGTTTCTTGACAGAACACTAATGCATCTGGACTAAACCTATCGAAAATATTATTAAATGGAAAAAAAATAAATTTGTTATACTTAATGTTTTCTGACCAAGATTTCCAATATTACAGAATGTATAACGTTTAAGATTTTGTAGAATATTACATAATAACTTATGGTGATTCGATGAACCAGGAAAGAAATGGCGATCTCGAAGATAAGCCTCAAAACCAAAAAGAAAAAGAAATCAAGGAAATTGAACGCCTGTTGGAAGAAACTGGTTCCTATAAAACATTGAAAAGAGAGGAATTGGATAACAAACCTAATGCGGAGCAAACTGGCATTGAGAAAGTAGAAGATATTTACGATATAATCGAAGAAAATGATGATGTAATTATTCACCCAAATCATGAAAACTCTAAACAAGCGGAATCAATTGATACTGATGAGTCCGAATATGAACATCCGGATTCTAAAATAATGGATATTTCGAAGTCTGGCATTATGGCATTAACTGTGGCGGATGATGAAACCGGATTGCACAATAAAAAAGTTACCGACAATCACGACAGTTCAAACAAACTTTATCTAGATGAACAGAAAGAACACGATTTTCTCACCGACACCTCGGTAAAGTTGGAAAGAGAAGAGCTTTTCAGAGAAGAAGGTGAGTTCAAGGATACAATCATTCACAGCGATGACAGCCAGATAATCGACAAAAATCTATTGCATCCTGAAGTACTAAATATCGAAAGTCTTATCGAGGATTCGCTTGAGCAATTTTTGACCGATAATATCAATGCTGATATCGAGGAAGAATCCGCTTTTGAGCTCAAAAATCTTGACGATGAAATGGATTCTTCAGAAGAAATCGGCGTCGAAGAACTTGATTTTGAGCCTGTTGAGTCAAAGACAAAATTCATAAAATCCGCCAAACTTGAGAATCATGCTGGTTATGCAAACAAGCACTCACTCGAAAATAATGCCGATGACACAGAAAAAGACCTGTTTGTGTCAGCTCCTTATTACATTCAAGAGAAATCGACAGTGATAAAAGATGCCAAGACGATTATCAGTGACATTGAGCAGTTTAAGAAAGACATGGGAATTCAGGATTCCCTTCAGGCATCTGCAAGGCAACTTGAGGATGAATCTTCCGTATCTGCTGAACTGAACATCGAATTTACACAAGAATCTCCTGATTTTGATGAAAGTTTTGACGATCCGTTCAGCTTTGTTTCTGACGCAGAGCAATCAGGGGAATTCGAGCAGCAAGAAGACAATTTCAGCGAGAATTCGTATAACGTAGGTGCCGTTGAAATGTCTGAAAACGATATTGACCATCTTGAGAATGACACAGACACCTTCAACAAACTCGGTAGTTCGGTTATAAAAAGCTTTGACCCTGAAGTTGATAAAATATTCGAGGATAATATTGGTCTGATTGATAATTCCGAAGATAAACTCATTCTCAAGGACCATATAAAATCTGAACCTGAGAAACTCATGACCGATGCGGATTCAAAGATAATCGTCGATCAAACCGCGAAAATCGGTAGAGGGAGACTTGATAGGAATAATCTAGTCGAAAATAAAGTTACCCAGACAACTGAGACGTTTCTTGTAGAGGAAGCACGAAAAGCAGGTTCTGAAGTTTTCGAGAAAATTGTGCAAGCTGCTGATTATGGAATTCTGAGATTTGATGAGGATGAAGAATTCAAGCTTACCGAAAAAGAAATCGAAAAGGAGATGAAAAATCGGTTTGGCACCGTTGATGGTTCGAAAGCTGAACGCATGATTGTGCAATACGCATTGATGAAACAGAAATTCAAAAAACTTCAAAATGCCCATAAACGCGTGCTGGCAGCAATGAAGAAAGCCAAGTTGTATCAACAGCAAATGATGCCGAAAGCACCAAAAGACCTTCCAAATCTTGAATTCGGCACGCTTTACAAACCTGCAGAACAGGTTTCTGGTGATTTTTACGATTTTATCGAGCTTAATCAAAATCGCTGGGCTGTCGCAGTTGGCGATTCTGCCGGTCATGGAATCGCTCCCGCATTAATCATGACAGTTACGAAAAAACTTCTTTCAGTATTCATCAGAGAAGGTTCATCGATTTTAGAGGCAATGCGCAAAACGAATTATTATATTACACAAAACATACCTGCAGCAACGTTTATAACTGCGGTGGCTGGCGAAATTGATCTAACAAAAGCATCATTCACTTTCGTTAGAGCAGGACACCCAGCAATAATTCTCTATAACCCAAAGGAACGAGGGGAAGAACCTATCATGCATTCACCAAATGGAATGGCTCTGGGAATGGATCCGGGCAGACTCTTCAATGCAACGCTCGAAGAGAAAAGGATTGAGCTTATTCCTGGTGATCTTATCGTGATGTTCTCTGATGGTGTCTTTGAAATCAGCGATATGAATCACAAAAGATTCGGCATGAAAAGATTTATCAATCTAATTAAAGACTTCGGCAACGGATCTGTATCTTTCCTGATACGCAAAATTAATAATTCACTGCAGGAATTCCGCGCAGGATCAATTCAGGATGATGATTTGTCTGTGATTTGTCTGCGATATCTGTCACATGAATCACCTGAGACAAGGCATAAAAAGACTTGATGCGAATGAAAACTTCGATTAAAATATATGTATCTTTTGTTAGGTAAACTTATGAATAAAATATTTTTCGTTTTATCAATAATCTTAATGCTGAACATTCTTGGATTTTCACAAGATAATGATTTTCAGAAACTGAAACTCATAGATGGATCGTCAATTGATGTCAGGATTGTTGAAATATCTGACCAAGGACTTTCAGTTATAATAAAAAACAATATTAATCTGACAATTCCTTGGAATTATCTTGCGCCTGAAACAGCATATTCAATCAAAATTGAACTCTGGGAAAAGGAGATTGCAAATCGAATTACCGGCAGAACTGAGAAGACAGTTATTGATTATCTTGAACTTGCAGACTGGTGCAAAAAACACGACCTTGATACTCAAGCAACAAAAATCTACGAATACATAATCGATAATGAAAACCCAGATAATACAACTGCACGAAAAGCACTTGGTTTTATAAGACGCAACGGCAAATGGTACAAATCCGATGAATGGGAAAAGGAACTCGCGAAAACAAAGGATGCACCAAAAAACGATGCTGTTGATAGCGAAAACAAACCTGAAGATTCAATCAGGAAAAAGATACGAATTAAACTCAACATTGGCATAACTCACAAATTAGACAGCAAAACACCTGAAATGAAATTTTCCGCCGATCTAGAATCGATTGTTAAGAAAAAACTCGAAAACCTCGGGTATAAGATTGTTACTTCGAATGCTGATTTTTATGTCGAGGGCTCAGCATTTATCAACCAAACCAAGGCGATAACGTTTATGAACGAAGTCATGAGCGTAAAATTTGAAGGCGATTTAACTTTTACGATAAAAAATCTAAAGACAGATGATGTAGTGAAGGAGAAAGTGATTGCGCGTTCTGGCAGAAACAGCATGACAGAAGCGGTTGACGACCTTTTTGAAGACCTTGCTACTAGCACAACTTCCCGAATTCTGACCACCTGCAAACGAAAACAGTAACAGTAGGACAGGCTTCCTAGCCTGTCATTGAAAACACTAAAATTTTATACGGTGATTTGAGATGCATCTTTGCGGAATCGCTTCCAGTTTTTCTTGGGTTTCTGCGCTTCTGAACCAGCTTTGCACAACGGACAATCATCCGGACTCCAGACATTGAAATCGATTGAAATCGCATCTAACATCTTGAATTCAAAATCAACATTATTCATTACGAAATTAATATTACTTTTTCCGGTGCGGTTCACAATAGTACAAAAACATGGCAGAATCTTCTCCATTAATCCGTTTTCACACAAAGCATTTACCGTTTTCTGCGTCGTCGAGCCAGTTGTGATGACATCCTCAATAAGCAAAATCTTGTCAATTCGGTCGCATTCGCTTTCAAAGCGGTTAAAATTCATCAATCCATTATCGCTTTTTTCAGTGTACGCAAAGTTGCAGCCAAGTTTCTCGGCAACCTGAAACGCAACAGGAATTCCACCCATTGCCGAGCCGATAACCCAAAGCCCTTTATAATCACTAATACAATCTTTGATTTTAGATGCGAGAATATCAGTGAAAATCCGCATTTCGTTGGGAAAAGATGTCAAAATCGACAGATTCAAAAAACCTTCCGAATGTTTGCCCGATGCCAAAAGAGCATGGGGATTCTCCATGTTTCCGCTGTGTTTCCAGAACGCACCGATTTTTAACAAAGTTTTTTCGAGATTTTTTTCGCTCATTTGCCCACCATAAGTTGGAATAATGTTATTGTAGAATATAATATTATGGATGCGTGTAAATGAATAAAGTGCCAAATTCGTACCGGGGTTAATATGGCTTTGTCCACACAAGAGATTATCGAGAAGATTTTGGAGGATGACCCGAGATTTCATCCGAACGCGTATTTTTTTCTGCTCAAATGCCTGAATTTCAGTGTGCAGAAGCATGAATCTCAGTTCAATGAGGATGAGACCGGTCAGCAAAAGCACGTGTCAGGACCGCAGCTTCTTGAGGTGATACGTGAGATTGCTCTTCGAGATTTTGGTTACATGGCACGCAAAGTCTTTGAAATTTGGGGGATTATGGAGTCTGGAAACTGGGGCACGATTGTTTATAATCTTATCGAGGCTCAGCTTCTCAGTAAATCGGATAGCGATAGTTTGTCGGATTTTTCAGGTGTTTATGATTTTGAGGAAGCCCTTGACCAGGCATTTTTCAAAGAGAAAATATACAAGTTACGCGACGATTATTATTAATTATTCACATTCCACATAATTCATTTAGTTAAATTTTTCAAACAGAGCAAATATGTACAAAGTATTCTTAAGAACTTTCGGCTGTCAGATGAACGTGCATGACTCCGAGCTTATCAAGGTTGACCTGCTTCGTGCGGGTTATGAGTTTACCGAAAAAGCATCCGAAGCGGACATAATTTTGTTTAACACATGCGCGGTTCGTGAACATGCGGAAGACCGCGTACAGAGCCATATCGGTGCACTCAGGAAATATCTGGAGAACAAGCCCAAACTCGTTGTTGGACTCATGGGGTGCATCGCTCAGCATTTAGGCAAGATGTGGGCGGGGAAATATCATTATTTGAAGCTTATTATCGGGACACATCAGCTTCATCGAGTACCTGCGATAATTGAGGAACATTTCGCTACGGGCAAGAGAATTATTGAGACCGACGAAGATTATGATGTCAAATTCAGCCGAAATTTCGAATGTGAGGGTAGCAATTTCGCTGCGAGCATCGCGGTTATGCGGGGTTGCGACCACAACTGCTCATATTGTATCGTGCCCAGAGTTCGCGGGAAAGAAATTCACCGTAATTTTGATGATATTATCGAGGAAGCAAAAAAACTCGTTGATGCTGGGTTTTCGCAAATAACGCTCCTCGGACAGAATGTTGATTCATATGGTCGCAAGCTGAAACC
>JAIOTL010000006.1 GCA_021106775.1 Planctomycetota bacterium
AGGGGTGCCCCTAGATCTTTTTGGCAATCCTAAGTATGTTCGAATTGCGAGTTCTACGGAATTGTCAATACTGATTAATGCAATTCGAAGATCAAAAGAGCTCCCTTTTGCTAGATGTTCAGATGCGTGCTTCGTGAGTTCAACAGGTCCCGTCGCCCATGGTTTCATAACTTTACCTTCTCCTTGTTTAACTTGTGTTTATATAGTTCCCAAATATCCCCTTTTTCGTGTGCTAATTCAAGATATCACACAACCGTGCTCAAGCCAAATGTTCTTAAAATTTTGTATTTCCACTCCCATTTTGCTATTTAAACATCGTTCACGAGGAAGAATCATTAGAAGATTCCTCATCTTGCACAGGATCACGTTTGTGCCCCTTTTTTATCTTATTTTTTTTTATTACAAGATACTTAAAAACTAGCTTCCAGCGGGACCTATTCTCTTCAATCAACTTATTGATCTTGGCGGGTCTCCATTTGAGCGTACACATTGAGAATAAGAGAAAGGCTATGAGCGTTATAGTAAAAAGTGCAAAATTCTCGCAGTCAGGACTGCGTCGTAATACTTGAAGGCTTCCTAGCAAAAGCAATGTTGTGATCCCAAAATGCATATAGTAGATCGTTGAGTAATATCCCATTGCATCGGGGATTGCATTAGATTCCATTTCATCCTCTACATCCTTTTGTTGACTCGTCTTATTTTTTTTCATCCATATTCGATGATATCGAAGGCAAGTCTCCCAGCCCAACTACGGAATCCACGCTTTTTCCTCAAGCTCAATCTGAATGTAAGCGACTATGCGCGCGGTACTTTTCGATCTGTTCACTGTGAACCACAGGTTAAACATGATAAAACCGATTGCCATGGCTGGAAGATATGCGACCAAGCTCTTGTCCATAAAGTTCAAAGCTGCAATGCTGAGCGTGAAGATCAGTAGAGGTCTTTCGAAAACGTATTTCTTTCCCTGGATAATTTCACATCGCAAGGTGCTATACTCGTCCGCCGGGCTGTATCCACGGGTGATTGGATGTTTTGCCATGACTCTTCTCCCAGTATTTAATAACTTCTTTTTATATGATCTCTTGATATACTTGCTTTCGGGTCTTGCTTCCTGATAACACGCCACCGCATTCGGATAACCCATGTGATTTCAACGGTTTAGCATCAATGTTGCCGAAAGTCAGCTTCTTATACGGGTTCTGCATAACCTGCATCACTTTCTTTCTCACAGACTACGCCTTTGCGGTCAAAGTTCAGGAAATAGTGTTTGAACATCGTTGGATCGAGTAATTCTTGCATCATATATTACTCAATGTCACAAACGAAATCAAGTTTCATGGACAATGTACTTCCTTCAAATACAAACAAACTTGCATTATCACCAGACATTTTCTGGATGTATTAACGAATAAATGATTGTGAATATTATTTTAATAAGGTGTAGGAGCGATTCTGTTCTGGATCGAACAGGTTTTTGTTGCGAGTTGCACATATGTTCCATCAGAAGAAACCATCTCTCAAGTTGCGTCGGCTCTGAGAATACTCTTGGCTGATCGTTGTTTGCAAATTCAAAAGAGAATCAATTTAATCTCGTTTTTAATTTTTCCATACATTTTTAATTTTGTCGATTTGAGAATCCCTTTTGGAAACAGAAGCAGATGCATCGAATTCATACTTTTCTTTGTGCCTATTCTGTAAAACATATGCAGCTATATCACATATTCTTGGACTTTGTAAAGACTCGTTATAGGGCATTTCGTCTACACTTGATTCGATCCGTGTTTTTTCATAATCCAATGCTGTTATAAGTAATGCTTCAATTTCTATTATTAATTTTCTTCTCTTGATTCTTTTTGCACTTTCATCTGGTTTTTTAGTAAAAATCTTTGAATTAATTTTCTTATCAAAATTTTTGATTGTTGAACTCTGATAAGCAAAATTAAGTTTATCAAAATTGTTTCTTATTGTTTTGATTGCAATTGGTTCACCGCATTTACACAAAAATTGAAGTAAACGATATGCTCCCGAATCACCTTTTTTAGCTGTGAAATTATTCATTTCGTTAATTAAAATCTCAAGTCCATCTTTTCTACCATCTTTATGCAATAAACTTGCAGCGGTTACTCTATTATATAACTCTTTGGCATTTTTCGCTTCTTCGATTAAGAAATTAATTGTAGCTTCCCCATCTATTTTCGCTAAAATTTCTACTAGATCACTTCGTGTTCGATAGTTTTTAGCATTCTCAATCCCTTTGACAATAACTTCAAAAGCATCTTTCGGGTATCGCATTAAGTACTTTTTTCCATAGAAATATACATTCCCTTCCCCTTTCATTATTTCTTCCATTAAATATTTTTTATCACCTTTTTTCTGATAATTATCCCACCATGCCTGTGCTTTTTCCTTGGGGTCAGTTTTTTCGTCATCCTTCTTTGTCGAATTCCCGAGAGTTGGTCTATCCCAAATTTTAATTCCACTGATTTTTTCAAATATCTGGATGCAAACATCACTGTACAACATATGTCTATAAGAACTCTTAACTTCACTTCGCCAATAACAATAACAACGCGTTGGTCTCGGATCATAAATATGCTCAATCAAGGAAGGAATTGAATGTATATCAAGTTTTTTCAATTCATTTGCTGGATTCTTTCTATTTTTGTTAGCACGCTTACGGTTAAAAAACAAAACTTCTCTACAATCACGTAGTTTATACAACCAGTATTCCGCCTGCTCAGCAGGTTTCATTGTTTTGAATTCTTCTTCCGTCGGTTCTTTCCAATTTTCATCTTCATCAATCATCTTTTTCAATATCTTAACCATGTTTGAAGCTTCGTCAGAGAATTTGTGTTTGGGAAGTCTTGTTAGTATTTCCCATTTCTTTAGTAATTCAGGTCTTGGAATACCTTTATAAGCCCCAGTTATTGCCTGCTTACGTATGTTCACTGCTAAATCAAAAGCTATCAATTGCTTTGTTGTTGTATTCTTGTATCTCTCTTTTTGTTCTTTGATTGCATGCTGGAGCATTTGATATGCAATGTCAATCAAATTCAGCTTCAATGCCCAGTAAGCAAAGAGACAGGTTGTAACAGGATGCAATAAACCGCTTTTTGATGAGTGATTGAATCTGCTAGAATAACTTTGAACATCCTTCTTGATGAAATCGTTACAGAATGTTTTATAATCAATTTCTTTGTAATATCCCGGCAACGGCAGGTTTTCAGGATGATTATCTTTACTTTTCTCCCAGTTGGGTGGAAGTTTCTTCTTAACTTTGTATGTCATATCCATTAAATTTTGAGTAAAAATTTGAACGGTCTTATTATTTTCAGCAATCAACCAACCTAAAACATATACAAAACGGTATTCTTTATAGTTTTTCTTTTTGCGTTGATATCCATGGTCATGCCACTTGCCAGTATTGAAAATAACGAATTTCTTATCTATAATATCAGTGAGTTCGAGCATATTAAAAAAGTCAAGTACTTTCGTGCATTCTGCTTCTTGAAAGTCTTTAATCTTCGCCAGTATTTTCTTTACGCTTTTCTCGTTATTTTCACATTGTGCGTGTAGCTCATCAATCAGCAAGTTGCCAATTCGTTTGTAAAGCTCGATTACTTCGTTTAGAGTTTTTTCTTCATCATTCTCGTCGGATTTGAGCTTTTCGATTAAATCCGTTAGAACTTTCTTATCAGCATCAGAAATACTGTCTTTTCTAGCTTCTGTTGTCGTTTCTTTTATATCTTGAGTGAATCCAATCGCAAACAAGGCTATGACTAACACGATAACTAATACCAACTTCTTCATATATCCCCCAATTGAGTCTGTGTTTTATCTTTAACAACATTATATAACAGTTCAGGTGTATAAATTCACATATAATATTGTATTATATGGTTATACTACCATTATGGTAAAAAGAGTTAAGCATAACTAATGATACCATGTATAACCTTGCGTAGTATTTATTCGAGTTGGTTGTGTATAATAATCGTGGTAGTATCTTTCAGAATGCCACCATTCATTTTTACCTTTAGGTAGTTTGCTGCGAACTCTTGTTTTAAATAGTGCTCTAATTGTTTTAAGACCATCTGAACTTGTGAAATCAATAACTATAATTGTGTAAACATTCACTTCAGAAATGGGATTCTTTCGATCATTTTTTCGCTTATATCTTCTATTCATTTTTTTTATATGTTCAAATTCAGGTCCTGGACAATCAAACCATCCTGCCCAGTCTCTACCATGTTCATAAAAAGGACTCGTATCAGGGTCATTTTCATTAAAGATTGTTGCATTACCAAAATCTCGGATATAATCGGGATAATACAAATAAGTATGATCATCCCATTCACTTGCTATATCTGCATAATCACTTCTGGCGGACCTCCCAGAGATTCGTTCGATTGGTCCTCAACCATCGTCAGAATCAGAACCGGATTGACATCGTTCATGATGCCAATATGTTACATGATTTGAATTACGTCTTTTATACGTCCAGAACATAAAAATGTACTGTGTAATTTCACAATCTTGAATAGTTGCATTACCTTCTAGCTTAGCTACTAAATATGCGTCAAATGCATAACCAATTCTGAAATATTCAGTATTAGGTCCTAAACTATAATGATCATCTGCGAACGCCGATGTACCTTTCCCGGTAACATTAATAAATGCTGGAATGCAACGTTTATAGTTTCCTGTTGCTGGTCGGGTTCGAGGATTAGGTTGGGTTTGGGGATTTATTGGTTTGGTTTGGGGTGTTGCAGGTTTAGTTTGAGTTTGAGTTTGGAAGCAGATATTGTTGGTAGAGTTTCGGTAGGTTGAGCCGTTGAAGTAGGCGGTGGATTCGGAGTTGTATTGGTTGCTGTTGAAGGTGTAGGTGTTGGGGATTGTGGGTTCGGTCCATTGGTAGGGTTCGCCGAAAGCTGTGTAATCGTATTTATTCTGCAGATTTCCTGATGCGTCAATCACATTGTACACGGAATTGAAGCCGTCGCGGAATGTGTAGTAGAAAGCATCTGTTTCAGCATTATTGATGAGCGTAGTTGCGCCAGGTACCCAGATGTTTGTACGGAGTAAAGCATCGGAGTCATCCGCATCGTATTCGGTGATGATTTGTCCATTTGCATAGACAAATTTATAGTCGGTTTCAAGCTCCGCAGAATCTTTACGGACCCGCTCACCAGCAAGGTTGTATGTATAAGTTGTTGTGTTGCTTGCGCCTTGTGGGTCGTATTCTGTAAGTTGATTTTGATAATTGTATGTGTATGCATCCGTATGGGTTGGCTCTAACAGATTGTCCTTTCTGTAGGTCAGATTTCCGTTGCCGTCATAAACGTAATGCCAGTCGGTGGTTGGACCATCTTCGTAAACAAGCTGATTCGCTGGATTGTATGTGTAATTGTATGCTTCATCTATGTTGCCATCGCCGTCGCTGTCAAAGTCTTTGTCTGTGCGGTTGCCGAAAGCGTCATAAGCGTATTCGTAGAGGTAAATTCTTGTTGTGTTGTCAGATTGTTTACGTTCCTCGTCTGTCAGCTGATAAATGTCATCATATGTGTAATGAATGTTACCCTCGCTGAAATTAGGTGTACCTTCATTATCCGTACGTATATTATAATACATTCTTTTGATATTTCCAAGTTTGTCATACTTTTCACTTGCTGCCCAGCCAGAATCATAATACTTGAAATTTGAGTAAGTATCTGAACCCACCTTGTTTTCGATTTCTGTAACCCAGCCGACATCGTCGAGATAACTGTATTCAGTAAAACCATTATTTGAAGTGTCCGAACCATAATATTGATATGTTTTTTGACTAAGAGCATTGTATGCGTATTCGTTGTAAATCGTGCCTGCATCAAGTGTTGCGCTGCTATTTACTTGGAAAATCCGTGAAGCTTTGTCGTAGTGATAGTAGAATGTGCGTTCATCTTCAGGATCAACCACAGATTTCAAAGCACCATTATCGTAATATGCATAATCAACGGTTTTTCCTGCAGTAATCGCTGCTTTGTCCTGAACGTTGGTAATTCTCCCGTATCCGTCATAGGTTGTAAAGTATTCGCCAGTTCCGCTACGCTTGATTTCCTTAACCTGATTTCGGTCATTGTAAACGTATTGCCTTTCATACGTACCGTTATCACCTTCGTCATAATACTGAAATCTGCCTGATGAATCATATACGTAACCGATTTTGTTGCCGTTATCGCTGCCGTCATCTGGGTTGTTTCCGTAAACAGCTTGAGTCATTTGTCCTGAAAGATTGTATTGGTAAGTATTTTCACGAACATCATTACCTGTTGTTGGAGTTGTTGAATCGTATCCCGGATATAAAACTTTTGAAATAGCATTCGAAGGATAATACTCAGTTGTAATTGTTATTGCATTTGCTGGTATGTAAGATGATTGTTGATAATAAGTGTAAGATTTGCGTTGTCCGTTGTTGTAGTATGCATATTCTGTTGGAACACTCAGAGCATCTGTTACTTTTGTTTGCCAGCCAGCGTTGTTATGTTCATAAGTTGTTGATTCGTTGTTTGCATCTGTGACTTGTTTTATATTTCCAAGCTCATCGTAAACATAAGTTGTCGTCAAGTCTCCGTAGGTTGCACCATCAGGATTTTTAACAATAGTTTCTCGTTTGCCGTCTTCATCGTATGTGTATTCAGTTACTAGTTCTTCAGCTGAACCATCCCAAGTGTAACCTGTTGTGTCTGATGTGCTTACAAAACTTGCGGAAGCACTGCTGAATGTGCTGAATTTCGAGCGTTTAACTTCAGTTGTCTGTCCGAGTGAATTATATGTGTTGACTGAACCGAGTTTCAAAGCTGTAGGATCGGTACAGCTTGCGATTGTTTGACCAAGGGCATTGTAAATCGTGTCAACCTGTGTATATGTAGTTGTATCGTCATAGGAATAACTTTTGTAAACAGCACTATTGTAATTATAAAATCGTTTTGTCTTATTCTTGCAGTTGACGAAATCGGTTCCAGGCGTTGAGTGGTTGTAATCAGTTACTCCTGACCATATTACTCGACCGAGGATGTCATAACTTCTGTGTGAATACATTTCTTCATTACTTGTGCTTTGGGCTGCCATTTCAGTTGTTGTAACTCTGCCGTAGGCATCGTGGGTGTATTTGGTTTCGTATCCGCCGGGTGCGGTTGTTTTTATGACTCTGTTTGGATAGAAAACCGATGGTACAGCTTCCTCAGCATATGTGTAGGTCGTTGTGTAATAAGAGCCTTCAGTTTTCTCTTGCTTGCTTTGATAAACTCTAAAATATTCATTATCGTATATTGTTTCCGAATTTGACCACTGACCAACTCCAACTTTACTCTTAGTTTTAATGTTTCTACCAAGAACATCATAATAATAGTAAGCTTCATGAACATCAGTGACATTATCACCAAATTTCGGTCCTTTGACGTAATCTGTTGAACCATCCTTGTTGTACCAATACTCAGTAGTTGCAAAAGTAGTGCCAGTAACTAAGCTTTCGGTCTTTTTTGTCCATCCATTTACATAGTATGTTCTTTTACTGTGTGAATAATTTACGTTAGATGTTTCAATCGACGGCGTTGCTGTCCAGTTGATTTTTCCTGATTTTGTTTCATCGATTGCACCGTTGCCAAAATATGCGTAAGTTGACCCATAATAAACACTTGATATCGATCTACCCCTTGTTGCAATCAATCTTCCGTAAGTTGTATCAAATTTATAATCTGATTGGGAATAAGCTTCGGTGGTATCGATTGAATATGTTTGAGGAGAAGCAGCTTGATCCCAGTTGGAAAATTCACCAGATTGAGAATTGTTTATCAAACCGTAATCTTGATATGTACTTTTAGAACCCTGCTCAAGCCCTGTTCCAACCTTCTCAACAAGCGCAGTTGTAGATGCTTCAGAACTTATAAAGGCAGTATTTACAACAAAATCATCACTATCAATGACAGAATCAACTGTGTAGGCTCCGTCATAGCTCGTTGTGCCTATAAGCCTAATTGCATCAGTTGCAGATAATCCATGGTCTTCTGAAGTATGTACTTGTATCTTGTTTCCACTATCATTAGTGGTAATCGTTGACAAACCAACAGTGTGATCAGCATCGCTACAAGTACCAAGTGTTCTGCCAAATCCGTCAGTGTCGTAAATGTATTGGGTTGTGATTCCAAGTGAGTTTTTGGTTTCTTTCAATGCTCCTGAGATGTAATTTCGGTACTTTGTTATCACAAACAAGCTAGAAGTAGTTCCGTCAATGTCATCCACCTGAACTTGAGAAACAAAGCCCTTGATAACACCTACAGCTAAATTCGTTGCACTATAATATGAGTAATCGGTTTTACGCTGATCTGCATTCGAAACACCAGAAGCATTATTATCAATTGAATAATCCAGACGATAATAATCATCAATATCCTGTTGCCCTTCAACAACTTGATAAAAGTATTCAGTTTGGAAATAATCGGATGTATTTGTGTATTTTTGTACTTTGCGAATCAAATGCTTAGCGCCATATGTTGCATCAACATAATCGTATACAACCTTCGTTTCCTTCACAGGTGAGCTTGTTTTCGTCGGTGATGCAGAGTTTACAATACACGGTCCGTAACTCTCAGTAACATTCAAGTAAGTATCATAAACGTTTTCGGAGTAGCTTTTAATTGTTGAGCCGTCGTAGGTAAGAGCTTTTTCAAGACTGCAGGTTTTGTCTTTGTAGGAGAGCACAGTTTTCAAACCGTTGACATTCTTTTGCTCGATAACGTTGTGATACAAATCTAATTTTCTCTTGGCAACACTCATTAATACGCCATCGGTGTATTTTATCTGATCTTCGACTTTAGCATGATGCACAGAATCTGTATAATGGTTCCATTCCATTCTATTGCTATCATCGTATTTTCTGCCGTCAATTTCAACCTTTCCAGTTGCATCAGTGTAGGTGTATTG
>JAIOTL010000121.1 GCA_021106775.1 Planctomycetota bacterium
ATAGTTCTTTCGGATAAATTAGCGTACAAAACACAGGAACCGATGCGCTGGGACACTGCAATTGTCAAGCATCCGGGCTACGAATATAAAATGCTCAAACGTATAGTCGGAATGCCGGGTGAAGAAATCGAAATTGCAGGTGGAAACGTCTGGATTAACGATAAACCCTTGGTTCGTCCGCAAAACGTGCTGCTTTCGCAAATGCACAAAACACCCATCAGCTTCATCAATTTCGAGAAAAGATTCGCTGACGACCCAAGCAAGCATAAAAACGTTCGGATGCAGTTCGGCGCTAATGCCACGGGGCAATACAAGGAGAATTGGTCGAGTGTTTTGGGTGAAAATATCGGAACACAACGAAATCCGCAGACTCAGCCTCTCAAAAACGACGAAATGTTAGAAGAATTCAAGCTTTGGTGGTTTCCCGAATGCATCGGACAGCTTTCGAGTAATTTCTTCCGAATGCTACCGTTGAAAAACCAGAAAACGAAATCGTTCTCGATGCTCCTTGATTCTGCACCCTTAACCGATGTCAACAGTATTAAAACGCTGACGGATGATATTGCACTTCAGCTTGATGCCGTGTTCCACAATCCTCAAAATCTAAACATTTTCTGCATTTCCGAGAGCATCGAAGAAGTGGCAGCATATACTTTCGAGATAGATTTTACAGCTTCTGAAATCAAGATAACAGCGTTGATGAAAGACAAACTGAGACAGAAATCACTTGGGAAATACGAACGAACTTTTAAGCTTCGTGAAATTGCTGATAGAAACCAAATTCTGATTCAGACTATCGATGGAATTCCCGCAGCTGTCATAAATAATCAGGTTTACACCCCGAAATTCAAACCTTTGTCCGTTTTCTATAAGCTCGAACGCTATCAGCTTGGTTTGAGTTTCCAGATGGATTCTGCTGATATTTACTCAATTGGGCTTTTCACACCTACGTTTTATTATCCGAAGGGTGTGCTAAAATCGGGTGAAAGGCTTGCGATTCCAGAGGATTGCTACTTCGTTCTGGGTGATAATTCGTCGTTTTCGCAGGACAGCCGGGATTTCGAGATTCTCAACGTTGAATTTGTCGACGGCACAAAAAAAATGATTCCCAGAAGCCCTAAAATACTCGAAAACGTTGAGTCGCAATGGCATACGTATTACCCGTTTGTCCGTCGCGATGATATTCTTTCCCGCGCATTTGCCGTCTATAAACCCATCGAACTCGCCCGATTTATAAAATAACAAAAAAATGCAAATAATTTATAATTGAGAAAACATTTGATAATTTTGATGTGTAGATTATAATGAAATATACCGACTGGTCGGTCAGTATTGAGAGAGGACGTGTTTTAAAACCCGATACTTTTCATTCCCAACTTGATTGGGAATGACAACAAAGGTTATTTTTCAAACACACCAGGTTTAATTTTTGGAGTTGAAATGAAAAATAAAACATTGCTGATTCTGATGGTGTTTTTAAAGATTCTACTCGTCAGCATTGAAGTTTTCGCATCTAACAATATGGATGTACAAGTTGAATCATTCTTTCAATTTAGCGATGATGCAGACGATTCAGACGACCCATTTGCTGATGATGACGATGATAAAGATAGCAATGACAGCGAAAATCCTTTTGCTGAGGAAAAATCCGACGAAAAAGACCCGTTTGCAGAGGATGACGACGCTGACCCCTTCGGAAGCACACCAACAGATAAAAAAACTGACAAAACAGATGATGATAACGATGAGATTGCGCCTACTCCGCGAGAACTAACCGCCACAGACATTAAAAAGATGCTTGGGCTTGATAAATTTATTTGGCGCGGATATTTCGAGAATCAGCTTTCGGGCAGCGAGATGGATAAACGCTTTTTCCTCCAGAATTACAACAAATTGCGACTTGAACTTGTAACAACGACGAAAGAATCAGATGCTGACGAAACTTTCGCTGACCTTAACATCGCCATGATAGGACAGACATTTCACGGGCAGAAATCGATTCAAACGCTTGATTATATTCCATCAAAATTCTCAAGCCTTATTGCTTCCGCCGACCGCGATTCATACTTTTTCAGCTTTTCTGACGATTTCCGGCTTGAAGTCGGCGAAGTCGTTCTGAATACTGGACGAATGCAGTTTCGGCTTGGCAAAATCATGCTCAAAACCGGCACCGGCAACTTTTTCAATCCGACCGATGTTTTCATGCAGAAAAACCCGTCAGACCCGGGCTACGAAACCGCAGGCATCCCAGCAGTTTCCGCGGAATATTTCATCGAATATGACCCGCCGATTTCTGTTGGTGCATTAATCGCATTCGACGAGACATTCAGGTACTCCACAAAACTCGCTTTTCTCAAGTATTTCTTACGGTTCGGTGATGAAATTACCGCAGATACAAGGGTGCAATTCGCATCGCGTAACGAAAATTTCATTACAGATTATCAAACGTTCGATGAAACGTTGCAAACACTTGACCAAATCGGATTCGACGTGCATTTCAACCTGCTCGGACTCGGGCTTGGCTTCGAAATCGCGTACAACATGAGCGATGTGCAGGAAGATTGGCTCGCAGCGTTAGCACAGGTGGATTATACGTTCGCAAACGGCATATTTTGCCTCCTGGAGTATTATTACGACGAATCAGGTAAGACAAAGTCTGATGAATACGATTTCAATGACTGGCTTGGGTATATTTTCGGTGCAAAGCTTACAATGGGGCAGCATTATGTCGCCTTCGCTTCGCAATATCAAGCATCGATAAAATTTACCTTCTCAATGTCAGGATTCGTCAATCTTTCGGACAATTCAGCGGCATTAATCCAGCGTGTTGACTGGTCAATTCTTGATGCTGTTCAGCTCAATTTCTACGCCCTGATTCCTGTTGGTGCAAAAGAAACCGAGTTCGGCACGCTGGGAACCCAACTTATCCTCCGCTTCCGATATTCCTTCACCTCAAATTAGCTTCGTAACATTAATTGTGTCATTTCTGAGAAAGCAGAAATACAGGTATTCTTCTGCTGATGTCATTGCGAGCGAAGCGAAACAATCTCACGAGTGCCATCGACAATTTCAAACAAAATGTTGATTTGCATACGTCTGAACTGGTTGTTTGCAGTCCTACCACTGTCAATCAGAGCGTAGTTAAGAATCCATTAAACAGCGTGCAATTGATAGGATTATCGCGTCTGTAACAGCGAAAAACTCAGGTTTTATGGCAATTTTGTGCTCAGACATGTTCAATTTATCAAGAACAGACGTGTTTTTGTGTATCCTTGATAGAATATTTATTGATGGAAAAAGAGATGAAATCCTGCTAATCGGAACTCCCTCAGCGGTTCGCAAACCAAGCATCAGCATCTCATCAAGCTGTTGTGTAGGTGTCAGAATCTCTTCAAAATCACGACAATCACCACGTAAATAATCGGATAAATTTCTCTTGTTCGCGAAACGGTAGGGTTTGAGAAACGATTGTGCACCTGCGCCAAGCCCGACATAATTCTCATACCGCCAATAACCGAGGTTGTGTCGGCTCTCAAAACCTGGAAGCGTAAAATTGCTTATCTCATAATGCCCAAAACCCTTGCGATTCAGGTGCTTTCTCGTGTCATCATAGATTTCGCTGATTTCCTCGGCATCAAGCATCTCAAATTCCTTGTTTTTCGAATTCTTCTCAAAGGGAGTGTTTTCCTCGATTATAAGATTGTAAATTGACAAATGCGTTGGATTCAGCTTAATTGCTTCATTCAAATCATGTAAAACGTCTGAAAATGTTTGCTTTGGGAGCGTGGTGATGAGGTCAATGTTAAAATTTGTTATTCCTGCGTTCTTAATTTGTTCAACAGCATTGTGAATTTGGTCAGCATCATGAATCCGCCCCAGAAACCTTAGGTTTTCTTCGTTGAAAGACTGTGCACCAATCGAAATGCGGTTTATGCCAGCCTTGGTAGAAGTTTCAGCAAATTCAGCATCGAAAGATTCGGGATTGGCTTCGACAGTGATTTCC
>JAIOTL010000452.1 GCA_021106775.1 Planctomycetota bacterium
AAAACGGGAATCCAGACTGATACAATGTTATATTCTTCTTCTTCTGTATTCCCAATCAAGTTGGGAATGACAGTTTTTTTGCACCCTTTACTACTTTCTTGACAAAGCACTATGTTTTACGTAAGACAATCCTGGATTCTTCGCTTCGCTCAGAATGACAATTTAACTAAAAGCATAGGCATCAATTTAGCGCTCGTTAGCGTTTTGCATGCACCAGCCGAAGATAATCCCCTATGCATTGCTATTCATTTGCTATGAAATCGATTAGGCAATAAATATAGACGAACTGCAATCATACAACTGCTTGTGTTGTGCTATTTTGCTTGTACACATTCGCTTGTAGAATATGCCAGCCATAACGCCCGCAATAACAGCGAAGCACCCCTTGTCATTCAGAATGACAATATCAGGTTTCCGAGATTTATTGAATTTATATTGAAATCATGTAAAATATTTGTGATTCTTGTTTAAGGAGGAGATTCATGAAAAAATCGTTCCAAATTCTGCTTATCAGCATGTTTATCCTGCAATTTTCCATAATTTCAGGAACACTTTTCGCAGATGAGCCAATCGAAAAAGAAGTGGTTAACGAAGCGGAAAATGAAATCGCAAAAGCGGAAAAAACCACAACACCGACAGATGCAATCGACGAATTCCTACATGCTGGCGGCACTTTCTGGCGTCCAACCGCCATTTCACACGCATCAGCCACATTCGGACTGAGCTTTCTCGACTGGGATTCAATCAACGGCAGCGCAATATTCTTTGATTTCACATTTATGCTTGAATACTCAATTGAACAATACACAAACATGCCAATGTCCTTGTTCGCCCAAACCGGCTTAGCACTTCACTACGTTGACATCATCCAATCTGACACCAATTTCGGCTTTCTGAACTTTTGGCTTGGTGGTAAATACCGAATGATTAACGGTGACACTATTCCGAATCTGTTTCTGAGCTTTATGGCTACCATCGGCATCGGTTACAACGACACGTCAGATAACGTCGGTAATGCACAATGGGCTGGGCATTATATGCTTAACAGCGGTGATTTCTCATTGATTTTCGGCGGTTTGGCATCATATCTGGTTAAACCGGAAATGGGTGTTGGCGGAAGTCTGCTATTCCAGTTTTTCACCTGGAGCACTGGTGCAACCGACAGAAATGAGCTTGGTTTACATCTTCATGTCGAATATTTCTACATTGTATCCGCTGATGTTATGACACATATTGGACTGACAAACAGCATGGATGACGATATCGACAATCAAAATTGGAAGTTTTTCGCTCAGGCAATGCATATCTCAGGTTTATACGGGCAGATAATTATCCCGCTTGAAGGTAACGGATTCGTGTTAGTCCTCATGGGCGGTTACAACATCAAATTCCCGTAAATTCGTTGATATTGAATAAATCAGTTATAGAATGTCTCCGGGTTTAATTAATTTTGAGCCCGGATTTTTTTTGTACATCCTGAGAAAGCGAAGACAAAGGAATATTTTTCGTAGCTTCTGCGAAAAAAAAGAAAGTTTTTGAGCAAAAAAGTAAGCAAACTATTAAGTTGGAACTTGATTATGATTGGTAAAAGTCTGAAATTCATCCGCCCGTATGTAAAGCCATTTATTCCAAGGATTCTTTTGGGAATGTTCATGAATTTCATGATGATATTCTCACTTTTGCGCATCGTAAAAACAATCCAGGATACATTGAAAGCACTTTCATCAATAACTGACAGTATGCATGGCGAAGATATACTCATAGCTTGCGGGATAAAAATAATCGCTTTGTCCTTTGTGGTAGCAGCGGCGGGGTTTGCGACACGCATATTAATTATTGGTGCTTCCTGGCGCATCGAATACAAACTTAGAAACGATTTCTTCGAGCATCTTATGCGGCTTTCAGTGGGAAATTATGACAAAATGAAGGTCGGCGATATAATGTCGCGGGCTATTGAGGATATTAATGAAATCAGGCTGATGCTTGGACCGGCGATAATGTTTTTGTCACAAGCAATTTTTATTGCACCAATTGCGATTACGTACATGGTCTTTATTTCCTGGAAGCTGACGATTCTATCGCTTATGCCTCTGCTTGGGATTGTTTTAATTACTTTCCTTTTTGGCGGAAGAATGTATCGAACATCACTAAAAATTCGGAATCGACTAGGACAAATATCGAGTAAAGCACAGGAGAATTTCACCAATATCAAACTTGTGAAAGCATATGCGCAAACGGAACATGAGCTTGAGGAATTCAGCAAAAAATCTCATAAATATAAACAAACCCAGATTTATTTCGCAAAAGTTCGCGGACTTTTTCACGCATGTTTAGGAACTTTATCGAATCTAGGAATTTTGTTTTTCGTGATATTTTCACCCGGTGTGATAATTTCAAGCAAACTAACTCCTGGCGACGCGTTCGCCTTCTTCGCATACCAGGAATCGCTAATTTGGCCCATGATGGCACTAGGATGGACAACAATGCTGATTCAGCGCGGTTCTGCCAGTGTCAAGCGTTTTACACAAGTTTTCAACGACCTTCCAAATATTAAGCAATCCGATAATCCGGTCAAAATAACGAATATGCGGGGCGAGATTGAATTCAGTAATGTCGGATTCGAGTATAATCATGGAATTGAGGTTTTAACTGATATTAATTTGAAAATACCTGCAGGGAGTAAAGTTGGGTTTCTTGGCACGGTTGGCAGCGGAAAATCGACTATTGCCAATCTGATTCCGCGAATTTACGACGTTACAACCGGAACTGTGAAGATTGATGGTGTAGATGTCCGCGAATATGACGTAAAACAGTTGCGCAAAAATATCGGATACGCGCCACAGGATTCCTTCCTTTTCTCACAATCCATTGAAAAGAATATTTCTTTTGGATTCGACGAAAATCTTTCCGAAGATAAAATTCAGGAATTTGCCCGAGTTTCCGCACTTGATAAGGACGAAGACCAATTTCCGCGCGGGTTTAAGACTGTTATCGGCGAGAAAGGCGTATCTTTGTCGGGCGGTCAGAAGCAAAGAACTGCGCTTGCTAGAGCAATTGCAATTGACCCGAAAATCTTGATTCTCGATGATACGTTCTCAGCGGTGGACAGCAAAACTGAGAGCATTATACTTGATGAAATCCGCAAAATTCTAGCAGATCGGACTTTGATTATCATTTCGCACAGGATTTCCACGATAAATCTTGCCAATACGATTTATGTACTAAATGATGGCAGGATTATCGAAAGCGGCACACCGTCAGAATTGCAGGAGCTAAATGGTGTTTACGCTCGAATAGCACGGAAACAGCAGATTCAGAGCGAACTCGAAAAAATGTAATGGTTTCTGTATCATTCTGAGCAATGTACCTGTCATTCTGAGGCATCATTGATGCTTTTTTTTTGCGAAGAATCCTAGCGTTCGAACATATGTATTCTTCAGTCGCTAACGCTCCTTCAGAATGACGTAAAACCTTACATAATATTTGAGAAGTTGTCATTCCCAGCCCTGTCCTCAGCTTGACTGGG
>JAIOTL010000446.1 GCA_021106775.1 Planctomycetota bacterium
CGGTTTCGCAAGAATCGCAACAGTGTTGAATGATTTGTGCAATGAGAGGATTCCGACCTTGACGGTTTCAGGCGGGAATGATTATGGGCGGGAATTTTATGATGAGTTTAACGGTGTAGCAGCTGCAATCTTACTTGATGAAATGGGCTATAACATTATTACACCTGATGTTAACGAATTCAAAGACGGTGAAATTACCTACGATGCATCAATAAAAGACACAAAATATGACATCCTCAGCGGAAGTACAAATTTTGAAACCCGCAGCTTGAAAAGACGAATAAAACCTTATGTAATAAAGGAAATCAACGGTCACAAAATCGGATTTTTATGTTCATTGGGAATTAAGGATTTTAATAGAAGTAAATTTTTTCTTGATGCACGTCCCAAAAACGAATTTAGTAACAAGAAGACTGAAACTGAAATTATTTTGGCTGAAAGAATACGCCAGATGCGTGCTGATGGAACAGTGATAATTGTTTTTGTTGTTGATAGTGAAGATATTAAGGATATGAGATTAATTTTTGAGGATAATCTTGCAGTTGATATTGCAATTATTCCACAAACCATGAAACCAGAAGTTAATGACTCAAAATTTAGGATTGATTTCAGCAAATTGAAAACAAAAGTGTACTTTTACCCCACTTATGAAACTGAAAATCTGCCGGTTTTGCAGATTGATATTGAGTTTGTGAAAGGTGAAGACGGTAAAACAGTCCTAAAACAGTCGCATGAGATGATTAAAATTACAAAAGATACACCAAAAGACCCGAAAATCAAAGAAATGGTCGACGAATTCGCATCCCAGCTCCCATAAAATTGAATCCTCCTAAAATTTTCACCCACAGCAGGTTTAATCAATTGAAAAATCGCTGTTAACAGTGTAAAATACATTTACATATTTGGTAGTCGTACAGTAATAATGCTTTTGTCATTCCCAACTTGATTGGGAATCCAGCGATACAAGAGAAAATCAGTGTTACTGGATTCCTGCTTTCGCAGGAATGACACAGAAACTAATACATGTTTCCAACTACCATATGTTTTTGAATATGTAAATTTTTATTGTAAATTGTTTTTTTATAAGGAGACAATCATGGATGACAAAGAATTCGGTTTCCTTCTTGTTGCATCGGGAATGTTGACAGATTCTCAGCTTGAAAGTGCTCGAAATTATCAGGCATCCCTCGGCGGTCCATTGTCTTCAATCATCGTCAGACTCGGATTCATCAAAGAAAATCTCCTGCTGGAATTCACAGGCGAACAAGAAGGCATGAAAATCGTTGACCTCAACGACATTATTATCCCGATAAAACTCATCGAATCCATCCCAACCGATATTATCGAAAAATACATGATTCTGCCTATCCACCAAACCAACGACACAATCACCCTCGCAACTTTTAACCCGAATAATTACGAGGCTGAAAAAGAGATTCAATTCCTCACCAGCAAGAAGGTGGAGATGAATCTGGCAAGTGTCAAAGCACTGCGGCTTGCGATAAACAAATTTTATAATCTCGGAGAAGGTTTTCTCGAAGACCCTATTCTCGAAGATTTAATCAAAGAGGGAAAACCTGTAAAAAATGTTCGAGATAAAGTGCATGTTAAGAAAGAAAAGCTTTTTGAGATATGGTCATCAGCACTGATACCGCTTCTTATCGAAAAGGGTATTATTACAGAAAAAGAGCTTGAGGAAAAATTTAAGAGCATGAAGAAAAACTTAAGAACATGAAAAAAAAGTAATTAATTGAACAATTCGCAGGTTTTGCCATGTAAGTTATAAGTTGTAAGGTGAATTTCAATCCCAACTTGCATCATTTTGTAACGTTTAATAAATAAAATATTTTTGAAAGAACACAAATGCAAGAAGAATCGAACGTGAAGAATCACGTAAGTTTTAAGAATTTATTAGTTGCCTGGCTTTTAATAGTCATTGATTTATTTTTCTTCTTTATGCTCGGTATGAACAAACTTAAGGGCGTCGAAAGCAGTACAAACATCATTTTTCTAATATTAGCTCTGGGCATACTCGCATATCCTGCGTATATCTTGTTCGTAAGAAGCAGAATAATAAATAGAATTGTGTTTGTTCTGATTGTAGTGATCCTGTTTACGCCTTACATAATTACTTCGAATATTCGCGGTTACGGCAACAGGCATTTTGACGGTGATATCCTCGGACTTGTGCCGAAAAACATGGCTTGCGTAATTGAATTACGGAATCTAAACGCGGAAAAAGACAAGAAAGACAATAAATTACATCAGATTATAGATTTTGCACAAAAGCTTGGTAAAGACAGCATTTATCAGCATTCTCTTGGCACCGAGCTTGGCAAGAAGTTTTTTGGCGAAGACCCGAAAACTCTTAATGCTCTTGACCCGATAGCGAAGATTTCGAAGGAGTTTGGGCAATTTAAGGAACAATTTGATGACCCTCAGCTTGAGACTTTGAATTCAATCTTTGGTAAATTTAATGTTGAGGAGGATTTTCTCTCGCATGAGATGATTGTTGCAGTTGCTGCCAAGGATGGCACATTTCCAAAAGAAACCGACGCTCACGAAGATGATGAAAATGCTGTTCGCATAGCACCTGGGAAATACAAGGTTTTTGAGCATCCAGAAACAACTTTCCTCATTCTGACCAGAGTTAGCGAGAAAATCAAAATTTATCTCAATCTCGATAAATATGCACTGGATTTTGTCAATATTCCCGGCGTAAATTTCATAATGAAAACCGATTATCGCACAGTAACAATCGAGGAGCAGAACCTGAGCATACATTATTCACTTTTTGAGGATGTTCTTGCGGTTTCAACCGAGGAACGTCTGATTAGACAGTATGTTTCACTTTGCGAAAAGGCAGGCAGAGACAGTTCGTCATTTTTGCGTTCAGAGCTATACAAAAAGACGAAATCTCTCTACGAAAAAGACAAAAGCACAAAAAATACAGAACTTTGGAAGCAATCACATCTGAGAATGTCAGTAAACATGGAGGAATTGAAAAAACTCTCAAACATTGAATATCTGCTTAACGTGCCTGACGAGATTCTGATGACTGAGGCTGGCGAATTCATATTCAGGCTTGTTGATGAACTTATGAAAAGTCTTTTTGACATGAAATCACTTGCTGGTGCAACTGCACTGATAAATTTTGATGACTCATCGGACAGCGGTTTGATTTTAAGTGTTAACGGATACGGATATTTTAATGAAGAAATGCCTGGTGTTTTGACAGCAACGTACATGCTTGCTCCGAGGAAACCGGCACTTAAAAAACTCGTAAGCGACAGAATTTTCGGATATTTCGAAATTGATAAAAATCTTCAGGATTTCAACGAATATCTGTCTTCACAGACATCAATTTACAATCTAACTCCGACTCTCGGTGAAGTTCTGCTCGATGCAGTTGGCGAATTTGTCAGTAACAAACTCTGCCTTTTCTTCAGACCGCAGGAATTATTTAAGGAGCTTCCGAAAAAAGAAGACGGTTCTGTTGAAAAAACTGATGAAGACTTCGTCGCACCGCCTTTTACGCCCCTTTGGGCAATTGGTGCAGAACTTTCCGACCTCGGACAGGAACAGAATTCATACACTCTCGCATCTAAAATTCTTTCCAATTTGATTCCCGAACACAGACGAATCTCACCTTCAAAGATTGAATCAACGTTCAGATTTCCCATAGAACGCATTGGCGAATTCGAAATTAGGACAATTGTTTGGAGCGATTCTGAAACAGGCGAGAATAAAATACCAATGCTTTTGGCGCCATATTTCGGACCACAGGTTGATCCTGCAATAACCATTGTTGATGGCAATTATCTGTTAGTTTCGACTTCTAAGGAGATGCTTGAGGAGATGCTGCAGGCAAGTATTAAAAACACATACAGACTAAACACCGATGAAGCGAATTTCGGCGATTTAGGTGCTTTGGAAAAGCTTTTTGGCAATGATACAGCAAATATCACCGGACGCCTTGATGTGCGCGACCTTCTCGACAATTTCTTCACTGAGATGAACATTAAAAATCTCTCAAAAGCATACAGCCCCGAAGAGCCATTGCCGAGTCTGCAGGAGAGTTTCAGGAAGTCAGCGATAAGACGCGCAGAACTTAACG
>JAIOTL010000058.1 GCA_021106775.1 Planctomycetota bacterium
GTTTGCACGTGTTTTGCGTTTTTCACCTGTCGCTCTCAGTAAATTACACAGTTTTTCATCATTGTGATTGAATCCGTATGCAAGTAGATGAAGTTGGACATGTTTGCCGTCGTTATATTCTGGGATTGCGTAATACGACGTCAGCTCAACTCCTGTGATATACTTGATTCCAAAATGTTTAGCAAACTCAATGGCTTCTTGCTGACACTCAATTGTGTCATGGTCAGTTATTGACAAAAGCTTAATATTGCGTTGATTGGCTTCTTCAAACACCTGTTTGGGTGTAAATCTTCCATCAGAACAAGTTGAATGAATATGCAGGTCAAATTTCATTTTATCCATTAGGTAGTGTTTGAAAAATAGTTATGATTGAATTTTATCAGATTTGCGTGAGATTCGGAATTTCTAATTGAAGAACGCCGCAGGTGAAGCCAAAGCTTCATTGAGGACGTTTTGAGTGATGAAATTTTGAAGATTGCATGAAGCTGGTAAAATGCACAAAAGTAGTTTTCAAACACAGCCTAGATTAGAGTCATAAAAACATTAACTTAAATAGTCTTCATTATATAATCAATGCAAAATTTGACGTTGCACCAAAAATCGACAACAATTAATGAGTCACAGATGATGGAATACAGCGGAGAGATAGCGGCAGTATGTACAGCATTTTGCTGGACCTGGACATCTCAGTTTTTCGCCCTAGCTGGACAACGCATTGGCTCACCATCCGTTAATAAGCTTAGAATCCTGTTTGCACTTATAATTTTGATGGTCATTCATTTCATTATGGAAGGAACTTTTTTCCCGACTGATATTACATGGTATCAGTTCAACAATCTGGCATTATCAGGCTTCATCGGTTTTGTCATTGGAGATGCAATTCTATTTGAGGCATTTGTTCTTATAGGTGCAAGACTTTCAATGCTTCTGATGAGTTTAGTTCCAATTATCGGTGCAATAATCGCATTTTTTGTGTTTGACGAACATTTGACATATTTGAAGATTGTTGGCGTTATCATCACCCTAGGCGGAATTTTATGGGTTGTTCTGGGACGAGATTCTAATAATAACAACAAAAAATCGAGGAAATATTTGCTTGGTATCGCATTTGGGATTGGTGGGGCAATATGCCAGGCTGTCGGACTTATATTCGCAAAAGAGGGAATGGGAACGGATGTTTTACCGCTTGCAGGCACATTAATTCGGGCAATTATTGGTGTTGCGGGGCTTTGGTTTTATGTGCTTGTTCGAGGCAGAGCATTAAATGAGTTCAGAAAAATGCGCGATTTAAAGGCAACTGGATATTTAAGCATGGGGATAATTTTCGGACCTGTACTGGGCGTAACGCTTTCTTTGTATGCTGTGAAACATGCACATGTTGCTGTTGCGACGACATTGATGCAGCTTGCTCCAGTGTTTCTAATCCCCGTGCTTTACTTCATTTACAAGGAGAAGATAACATTGTCTGCAATAATCGGGACAATTGTTGCTGTTGGTGGAGCTGCAATTCTGATACTTTCTGATACTATACAAGTGTTTGTTGAAGGATTGTTCTAGGCTGTGTTTATTGAGGTTATAAAAAGCTTGTATTTGGAAATCTAATATGTAAGATACAGCCAAATTTTTGTTTGGAACAATTAACAAAATTCTAGATTTGAAGGAGATTCAAATGGCTCACGTAATCACAAGTACATGCATTAGAGACGGACTTTGCGTTAGTGAATGTCCTGTTGATGCTATTGTTGAAGCAGAAAAACAGTATTATATCAATCCTGATGACTGCATTGATTGTGGCGCATGCATATCGGTTTGTCCGTCAAACTCGATTTTCCCGGAAGATGAACTTCCTGAGGAATTCAAAAATGCGATTGAAGAAAACGCAAAGCATTTTGAATAAACGGTTCAGAACATTTTCAGGGCACAATGTGTGCCCTTTTTTTTATGGTTAATAAATTTTGAGCGGTGATAATTCAAAACCTAAGTTAAAATATTGATTGTCCGATAATTTATGAAATTGGAGGGAAAATTAGTATGAAACCACATAAAGCATTTTTTATTGTGATTTTCTTTATAAGCGGTGTTCTCGTCGGACATTATCTACCCATCTGGGACAGTATTCTGCCTGAGTTTGAGGGTAATGCACCTTCACTTTCCGAGGCTTTGAAGGATGTTCTGAATAAAACAGGCGAATCGTTGAAAGAACTTAGTTCAAAAAATGGTGAAGATTTCAAGAAAGTTAAGGAAAAACCAACAGCAATCGAACCAAAAGCTTTTATTGAGCCTGCTGTTGATAAAAGTCCAACCCGATTCTTTGACACGGTGGTGAAGATTTCCGAAATCATAACCGCTCAAGAAATGAAGGTGCAGAACTCTAAAAACGAAGAAATTTATATCATTTTAGAAGGCGTTGAGCATAAATTTGAAGAATTTGTTCCAACCTTGAAAAAACATATCCAAGGAGAAAGACTCTGGCTGAAACCCGCTATGCAGCATTCACCACAAACAAAATCCCTTCTGGTTTATGCGTACATAATCCCCCGAAGCTGGAACAAGACTATGGGCATCCCAATCCAAAACGAAAAATTGTTGCTAAATCGCATTATTAACAAGCAATTCATCAAGAACAGAAAGAAATAATCAACACTGTGTATCCGCAAACTAATAAGTAATATGCGAATTCATTCACGAATAAAATACAATCCGCTTGACTTGCAATACAACCTGAATAAAATCTGCAGTTGTTTAATTATTACCCAGTAAAATACATTAATTGATGGAGGTTCACATGAAAGTTGGCGTCACAAAGGAAATAAAAAATAACGAGTACAGAGTGGGCATGATTCCAAGTGGTGTCAGCCAGATTGTTTCCGACAGTAATGAAGTATTCGTCGAAACCAATGCCGGCGCAGGTATCGGATTTAGCGACCAAGATTACATTAATTCAGGTGCAAAGATTTTGCCCAGTCTCGAAGCAGTTTTCGAAGCCTCAGAAATGATTGTTAAGGTAAAAGAGCCTCAACCCAGAGAAATAGCAGCACTTAAGCCGCATCACCTGCTTTACACCTACTTACATCTGGCTGCCGATGAAAAACTCACAAAAGACCTCATGAATACTGGCGCAACAAGCATCGCATACGAAACAATCGAACTTGCAGACGGCTCACTTCCGCTTCTGACTCCCATGTCAGAGGTTGCAGGCAGAATGTCAACAATTGTCGGTGCATATCATCTGATGAAGCACATGGGCGGGCTTGGTATGATGCTTGGTGGAGTTCCCGGTGTACCACGCGCTAAAGTTACTGTTATGGGCTGCGGTGTTGCTGGACGCAATGCAATCAAGATGGCGGTTGGTCTCGGCGGTGATGTAACCGCAATTGACATCTCGCACAGCAGATTGACTGAAATTGATGACCTTTTCGACAATAAAATTACAACTCTGCATTCAAACCCGATGAACATCGAAGAAGCGGTCATCAACTCTGACCTGGTTATCGGCGCGGTTTTGGTTGCTGGTGCGAAAGCTCCACATCTCGTAACAAAAGATATGATTAAAAAGATGAAAAAAGGCGCAGTTATCGTTGATATTGCTGTTGACCAGGGTGGTTGCATCGAGACAACACATCCGACAACGCATGAAAACCCAACCTTTGAGGTTGATGGCGTGCTGCATTATTGCGTTGCAAATATGCCGGGTGCGTTCGCAAAAACCTCCACTTTCGCGCTGACGAATTCAACCATGAGATATGCAAGGATTCTCGCGAATAAGGGTTTGCAGGCTGTGATAGAAGACGAAGCACTTTTGAAAGGTGTCAACACACATAAAGGTGGGCTTGTTTATGAGCAGGTCGCAAAAGACCTTTCAATCCCATACACACCGTTTGCTCTGTAAAATTCTTTATTACAGCAAATTCAAGAAAAGCATGTTTACATGCCCCTCCCTGCATCATGCTGCGCAAAGCTTGCATTCCGCGACCCTCCCACAAGGGGAGGGTGATTGACATGCAAGATGCCTGTCCTACCGATTGCATACATTACTCCCCCCTTGTGGGGGAGTCGAAGAGAACAAGGCGATAGGCGAAGTTCGATTCGGTGAGGGGTTATTTCTCTACAAAATCTGATGATTCTGTGAAATGTGCCGAAGGGACGCAAAGAAAAAGACAAAAAGTCTGTCCATGCTTACATGCTCTGAGGTTTTTTTATTCAAATTTTGCTCTTTTTGGACGATTTATCCTTAAACAATTGCTTCCGAAGCAAAAACAGGATATGAAAATGCGTCTGAAACGAATTATCGCCGACAAAAATGCTGACTACTCACGGTTTCCAGTCATTCTGACAATTACCGTGCTAATTCTGGTAATTTTCTCCATAATAAATATTTCATCGGCATCAATCCGCTCAATCGGCGATAACGAATATGTTGACGACGGTTATCACATCAAACAAACTATCTGGCTCGCACTTTCGCTAATTGTTTTTATCGCAGTGATCCGAATCGATTATAAATACATCGTTAAATATACGCTTCATGCATACCTTTTCAGCATATTCTTATTGCTGCTGGTTTTCTTTGTCGGAACTTCTGTAAACGGTTCTCAACGTTGGCTAAACATAGGATTTATGCTCTTTCAACCTTCAGAACTCGCGAAGCTTACTGTGATTCTATTCGTTGCATATCTGCTGAAACATTCTCAGGATACTACAAATTTGAAAGGTGTTCTCAAGCCCATTGCTTATGCTTCAATTCCGTTATTGATGATTTTGAAACAGCCTGACCTAGGTTCATCTCTGGTTATTGTCCCGGTTGTGGCGACAATGCTGCTTGTTGCGAATCTGAAAAAACGTATCCTGCTATCATTTGCGTTAATTTGTGTGATTATCGCACCAATCGCCTATTTTACAATGCTGAAGGATTATCAGCGAGACAGAATAATCGCTTTTATGAATCCTGAGGATTATGCGAAAACTGACGGTTATCACCTGATTCAGTCGAGGACAGCAGTTGGTGATGGTAAATTATTCGGTGTGGGCTACAAAAACGGCACGCAGAGTATGCTTGGATATTTGCCTGAGAATCATACAGATTTTATTTTCTCTGTTGTTAGCGAGGAGTGGGGGTTTGTTGGTGCAAGTGCGGTTATTGTTTTGTATTTCTTCCTAATTGCTCAGATTCTGATTATTGCAGCTGAGACGCAGGAAAGGTTCGGTAAATATGTCTGCGTTGGAATTGCGATTTTATTTGCGTTTCAGGTGTATGAGAATATCGGCATGACAATCGGATTAATGCCGATTACCGGGTTGACGCTACCGTTTTTCAGCTATGGCGGTTCATCGCTGATAATATGTTTTCTCTCCCTCGGAATCATCGTAAGCATCCGAATTCACCCAAAAACAACATAGTGCTCAGTAGGACAAGCATCTTGCCTGTCAACCCCCCGATGTCATCCCTGCAAAGGCAGAAATCCAGAACCTTGTCATTATGAGTGGAACGAGCAAAGCGAGTGAAACAAAGAATCCAGGTTAGCGAAAGATTAAACATGGAATACATTTAATTTGTTTTGTCTGGAAAATTCAGAATCTTAATCTTTGTCATCATTGGGAATTAAATAATTCATAATTCGATGTTTTGTATATGACCATCCTGGATTCTTCACTTCACTACGTTTTGTTCAGAATGACAATGGAAATTTTCTCTACAAACACGACAGATTCAGTTTGCATCAAGTATGGGACGCAAAGAAATGAATGCTTGACAGGCAAGGATGCCTGTCCTACCTGGTTATAGGACAAAGCGTTTCAGGTAAATTTCAAGGGTTTTGTTGGTTATGCCGAAACGGTCATGATACAAGTATTTCTCCAAATCAGCACAAAAATGAGCAGCGGTTGCATAACGCTTGTTCTTGTCGCGCATTAGTGCTTTCACAGTTAAATCTTCCAACGCTTTAGGCAGTCTTTGCACATATAATGAGGGTTTATTGATTTTACCTTTTTTTACCATTTCAAGACATAAATCAGTGTCAGCTTCAACAAAACAATTTATGCCCGTTAACATTTCCCACAAAGATATTCCAAGAGAAAATATGTCAGACCTGCCGTCGGTAACCTCGAAAGCTGCTTGTTCAGGCGACATGTATGCAACTTTACCAACCAAAATTTCACCCTCGCGCGAACGCAGATAATGCACAGCTTTTGCCACACCGAAATCGGTTAATTTCACATATCCGCGAGTGTCAATCATAATATTTTTCGGTGTGCAGTCGCGATGAACGAGGTTTAACACTGTTCCTTTCGAGTCTGTCTTTGTATGCGCATAATTCAACGCTCGGGCCACACGCGAGATAATAAACGCAGAAATCTCATACGGTATAGGCTTTTTCTGAACCCGATGTTTCTGGACAAAATCATGCAAGGTTATTCCGTCAACGAACTCCATCGCCATGAAATAGCTATTGTCTGCTTTTCCCAGATAATAAAGCTGAACAATATTCTGATGAATTAAATTCGCCACGAGTTTCGCTTCACCGATAAACATCTCGATAAAATCAGAATTACGAGTAAAGGATGACAGAATACGCTTAATTGCCATACGCTTGCGAAACCCTTGTGCACCAAGCTGATACGCTTCATAAACAGAACCCATCCCCCCACTGGCAAGCTCATGAATTATCTCGAAAGTATGATTTTCGACCGATATTGTGCTTCCTGCTTTCCAATTATACATGCTTTTCGCCTAAAATTTTTATATACATAAATTCGTTAATTCTGGATTTTATCGCAATTTATTAAAAAATTAAACAAAAGATATGGTTGATGATTAGCAAAGATTTTGGAATTTTTGATATTCTATATAGAATTTGTATAATTGTATACAAAACTGTGAGATAAGAATGTTCAAAAGATTATACCTACAATTGAAAAACACAGAATTGTTTTATCAACTTTGTGAAATCGGGATTATGGTCATCGGAAGAGATCCGCGTTGCGATATTACTCTGAATTATCCAGATATCTCACGCAAACATTGTCAGCTTATGGTTTCAACACTTGGTTCTTTTATTGAAATTTCCGATTTGGACTCGCGAAACGGTATTCTGGTCAACAATAAGCTGATTGCAAAAACGATTATGCATATAAATGATACTTTGCAGATCGGCAGTTTGACCATGACTCTAATCGAGAGGAAAAATATACCTGAAAATACAATTCCTTATGTTCCCAAAAAGGCAAGCGATTCATCACATATTGACCAAGACATTGATATGATTGGCTCGGACACAGGATTTAGACTTAAACAAAAGAAAAGCCAGAAACTTGACGAGGTTCGAATATTGGGAGATGATGGTGGCGACCTTATCGACATGACAGAAGATTCTCAAATCCCAATGCTTGACCCGATACCAGAATTATCTGCGACAATTGATTATTCAGAAAATGACAAACTCGATGAGATATTGCGAACAGAAGCAATCCCGCGACTTAATATTGAATATGATACTGATTCTCTCGTTGACCAGATAATTGCTGATTACAAACTCAAGGAATTGCTTGATGTTACAAGGTTTTGGAAGGAATTCAAAGGTGTACATATTCTTCTTGAAGAAGTGTCAATTTTGAAAATTATCAACGAAAATTATGCAAACGTACCTGGTTTTGAACATAGATTCAGAAGAGAAGCAAAAGTTAG
Source organism: Planctomycetota bacterium (assembly GCA_021106775.1). Next base: position 7,682 of record JAIOTL010000058.1, read on the forward strand.
TCTGAAACTTAACCACGAGAACATTCTTCGACCAAAAACATCGGGCAAATTTAACAAAACGTATTATTTTATTCGAGATTTCAAGGAAACTCGCAGACTTGAAGAAATGATCAGCAAAAAAGGCACCCTGAAGGCTGAAATCGGTTTAATCATTGCACTGCAACTATCACGTGCAATGAATTATGCTCATAAAATGAAGGTTATTCATCGAAATATCAATCCTTCAAACGTGCTTGTTGATAACAAAGGAAAAGTTTATCTTTATGATTTCGGTTTCGCTGCAATTCTGGATCAGCCTTCAACCGGGAACACATTAACAGGTGGAACAATTGACCCGCGTGCAATGCTTTATCGGGCACCAGAGCTTTTTCATACAACTCCATATGCTGACGAGCAAAGCGATATATACTCACTCTGTGCGGTGATTTATTATGCTTTGACAGGTTTTCCACCATTCGGCAACATAGGTGAGATTACCGATAATACGGTTCCGATTTCACTTTCATTGATAGTAAATGGCGTATCCGAAGAGTTTTCAAAGCTTATAAGCCGAGGTCTTGAAAAAAATCCGTTCAAACGTTTTGAATATACTCAGGAATTTTGCGATGCTCTCGAAAAAATCAGTATATAATCGAAATAATGCCGATATATTTGCAGAATGTTAAAACATAGCTAACAAGCCGATGAGTGCAAAATGAAATGCCCGATTTGCAAAAAAGAATTGGAAAATTTTTCTGAACGCTGTAGATTTTGCGGATGTTATCTAAAAAATCATAAACAAAAACCGCCTATGCAGAAAAATCCAGCATCTGCAAAGATGCAAACTGGGAACGCTTCAAGTTCTAGGCAGATTACGCGGACACCACAGCTGCAATCAGCAATCGAAAACCTTCCCAAACCCTTGCATAACAAGCTTAACAAAGAAATCGAAAAAATACCTGAAGTTAAACTTGTTGAGAGATTTGAGATTATTGAAAAACTAGGTCGCGGCGGAATGGGTGAAGTTTTCAAGGCTCGAGAAAAGGGATTGAACCGAATTGTTGCGATAAAGCGGCTCATAATCAAAGAGGAAATGGCATATTACGGAATTATGCGGTTTTTTCGTGAAGCACAGACACTTGCCAGACTGAATCACTTGAACATCGTAAACATCTTCCAGAATGCTCGAGATGAATTCGGCTTGTACATCGTAATGGAATACATAGACGGCATAACGCTTTCAAAGCTTATCAGGATTCGCGGAGCATTGTCTCGTGCTGAATGCATTCACATTATCATGTCAACTGCAAAGGCACTCGAATTCGCCCATAATTTAAACATTATTCATCGCGACGTTAAACCTGGAAACGTTATGCTTCAAGGAGCAGGCTTATCAAACTTGAATTCATCAAAGAAATTAACTTCCGAAGAAATCAAGAATTCGCTTAAAGAATTGACTGTAAAAGTACTCGATTTCGGACTTGCCAAACTCAAAACAGGACGAAGTCTCTCAATTTCCGCGGTTTACGATAAAACCAAGCCAAATATCAATATTCCTGTTGATATGAAAGATACAATGACACAGGAAGTTGAGCTTTCGGTTTCTGGAAGTTTAATCGGAACTATGGTTTATGCATCTCCAGAACAGAAAAGCAACCCGAAATACGTGGATAAACGTGCGGATATTTATTCGCTTGGCTTGTTGTTTTATCAGGTTCTGGTCGGAGAAGTTCCAAAACAGGTCGATTTCAAAAAAATCCCCATAGTTTTTCGCAATCTTATCGAATCAATTGACCCTGATGTTAAGCGAAGAATAAGCTCAGCAACTGAATTTATGGAAATTTTAACAGAGCTTATGCGCGAAGAAGAACGATTTGAGGATGTGAAGAAAGGCTCTGCAGCAGATTGTCGCGATTTTTTACACGAATATCCAAAAAGTATTTTTATACCCGAAATAAAACGCTGTCTCGAATACAAAGTGCTTGAAGAAGAAGAATACAGAAATGCCGTCAACGGAACATCGACAGAATGCGATGCATATCTTGCGAATTTCCGAAACGGGCGGTTTATCCAACAGGTATATGAGCTGCGTCAACACAAGAAACGTTATGAAAATATGTTTTTCGAAATTATTAAAATATTCCTGATTGGTGTAATTTCAGGCAGTATTTTTGGATTGATAGTAACAGCAAGTATTTTCGGGATGTTTCTCGGTTCTATCGCTGGTTTTTTCGGTGGTTTCGGCATTTACTGGTATAAATATCGCCGAAAACATAAATCTACCGACAACTTACATCACTAAGCAAATCCTGATATATTCTTTCGATTTTATCCGTCATTATCTCAGGTGTGAATCTGGATGTAGCATTCTTATATGCGGTTTCCGCAATATTCTTTGCAAATTTTTCATCATTTAAAAGTTTTAAGATTGAAGCAGCAAGAGCGTCAGAATCATCAGGAGAAATAAGCATGCCGATGTTTCGCTCATTGAGAATCTCCGCAATTCCGTCAACAGATGTTCCGATAACCGGCGTGTGAAGCATCATTCCCTCAATAACGACAAGTCCGAACGGCTCGAACCGCGATGGCGCGACATGAACCTCCGCACCACGGACAATGCGTTCGATATCTGTTCGAAGTCCGAGGAAATGGACATTATCAGCAATTCCATTAATCTCAGCAAATTTTGCGAGTTTTTTTACGAATGAGGGTTTTCGCTTAGTTGGACCGGCAATCAACGCATGAACATTTTTGTGTTCCTGCACCACCGTTAAAAGTGCTTGCAGAAACGTATCCTGACCCTTTTGAGGAACTACTCGTCCAAGCATTGAAATAAACTTTGAATCATCATTTAGCCCGAATTCCTGCGCAAGTTCCCTGCGAACTTCGTCCTTGTTTCTTGATGCCACAACATGTTCCTGAACCCGAGTTGAATTGTAAACCACAGCAACTCGTTCTTCAGGTATTCCAACCGTTTTCACATAATAATCGCCAGTTGTTTTAGAATTTGCTATCAGCATTCCACGTTCCGCACCTTTGACATAAGCTTTATGATTCTTGAAAATCCTTGCATGGGCAACCACCGGAACTCCAGTCTTCTTGCCGATTTTAGATGCTGTCAGCACTGCATTCGTCAAATGAGCATGAACAATATCAATTTTGTTTTGCAGTACAAATCGCGATAATGCACCAACATTTCGAGTGCCAAGCATTTTTTCATCGATTACATGCAAACCTGCTTTTTCATATATGTTTCTTAAAATTCCACCTGGTTTTACGCCGATAAAAACATCATGACCGCGTTTTTGAAGCTCCAGGGACAGAGTCATAACCGATTGTTCTGATCCTGCGAAATTTCGAGATGCAATAAGCTGAAGAATGCGCATATTTCACACTTTATTTGGAATATTTTCGTACAATTTAGTATTAATTAGTTTGATTGCAAGTATTTACAATGAAACTGGAGAGACAATGTATTATGCATATTTCGGCAAAGCCGTGCTTTATCTGGCATTCGGATTAACTCTTCTAAGCATGCTTCTACAAGTCTTAAATTATTTCATGAGCAAATATTTTGTCGCAAGAATCGCAAAATTCACATTTATTGTCTCTGCAGGTTTTGTCTTTTTGAGCTTTTTAAGTTTTGTACTTAGTTATCTCACCGGCGCATATGATATCGAGAGCGTGTACAATCATTGTTCCGAACAAATGACCATAATTGAGAAGATTGGGGCGACTTGGACAGGTGCAAACGGCTCGCTTTTATTTTTCACGATGATTCTGTTTTTAGTGTCCCTTTTGCAGTTTTATGTAAAAGAGAAGATTACTCGGAAGTATTCGTTGCTTATTTTGTCGGCACTTGGCGCGTTTTTCCTATTTCTGATACTTTTTCTGGGATATAATCCATTTATTGAAATCAAGTCTGAAAATCTCGAAAAAGTGCTGAAAAATGAGATGCTGCGCGAGATGCAAAGAGGTGGCGGTGACTTTTTGGATAAAGCAGATATTATTGAATCTTACGACATAAATTCTTTTGATGGCAGTCTCGAAAACCGTGCTGCGAGTATAGTTGAATACGAGCATGCGCACGGACGCAGTATTTTCATAAATGGGCGTGGTTTGCGACCGAGTTTGCGCAGTGTTTACAACATGATTCATCCAATTAGCATTTATCTCGGTTTTATTTTTCTGTTTCCGGCATTTGCGATGCTATTGAATTATATGATGTTACGCATCCCGACAATCATCTGGAACTTGAAAATGTTGAGAATCTGGCTTTTGTCATCGTTTATTTTTCTTGCGATTGGCAACGTTCTCGGTGGATTATGGGCTTATGTAGAATTCGGATGGGGTGGTTTCTGGGCGTGGGACCCGGTTGAGAATGCTTCGTTAATCCCTTGCCTGCTTTCACTTGCTGCCCTGCACTCACTCTGGAACCTTAAGAATAAAAGCAATTTCAATAGGTCGGTTTTCTTATTCAGTTTTCTCGCGTTTCTAACAAGCATTTGGGGGATGTGGGTAACGCGTTCCGGCGCATCTATTTCGGTGCATGATTATGCAGGCGATAACCCGACAATTTCTTACGCATTACTTTCTTTACTCGGTGCATCGATATTTTTCATTCTTCTTGTTGTTGGCATCAATATAGTCAAAAGCAGGCGTAATAGGTTAACCGAAAAATTCAAGAAAACCGGACTTCAAAATTATTTCGTCTTTTTTAATCTTACGATTTTCCTGCTGGCGACGATTATTTTTATCCTCAGCTATGCGAGTATTTTCACGAAACTGCTGTTTGACACCGAATTCAAGGTGCACGCATACTTCATTACCGCTCCGTTTTTCATTCTTTTGTTTGTGCTGCTTACAATTGCATCGATAAAATACTTCAGAATCGCAAGATTTCGCATTGCCATGATACTGGCATCAGTTTGTTTGGTCGCATTCCTCTATTTTCAGATGACTGATTCACCATTCGGGATTTTTGCGTTGTTGAAGTCAAAAACCGTCATCGAAGCAGCAATTCTACGCCTGACGCCCGTAATTCTCACAACGCTTTTCGTTTTCAACATTGTAATTTCGGTACAATTAATCATCAGGATATTGCGCCAAAAATTGATGAAAAACAATGTAATTGCCAGATTAGGCGCAATTGGTATTCATCTTGGCACATTGATGTTTGCTTCGGGCATTGCAATGTCAGCACTCATGAGTTACCCGACGGTTTCCGACACAATAATTCTTGGCGAGGACGAAATTCAGATAAACACTGGCTTTCCCACGTACCTGAACCCGAAATACAAAATAATCGCGTATGAAATTGGTTTTGCTCTTGATTCATCGAATTACGAAAGCTCCCAATATGCAGGAAACGTAGATGCTGATAGGTTTAATATCGTAAACAGTGCGGAATTTCCACTTGCATATTTTTATGAAAAGGATGCTAAATTTTCCAAATCTGATTATCTGTCCCCCGATTCTTTCCTCAATGTTTTTACGGAAGATAGTCATAAATCACAGCAAATGGACGCTAAAACGATTCAGATGATAAATTCACATCTAACCTCGATTTTCGAGTTGAATTGGACTAAGGACAAAAAGCGGTATTATTTTAATCGCAATTTCAAATATATACAAAGGTACTTTAGAAACGTTGTCTCTGCCAAATCTCATGAGTTCAATTATTTGTATTATCGATTCTGGGTGAGGATTGAAACCGATTTCGAGAATCCGGTTATACTTCCGATGATGCTTAAGATATATAACGGATTCGAGAGCGAACTTCATCGAGATGTAACAATCCGAAACAGCTGGACAGCCGATATTTACCTCGCACCTCTAAGTCCGCCTGACGAAAACGGCAATGTCAGCGTGGTTGTGCAGATAAAATCGGCAATGTTGCTCGTTAGAACGGGGATTTTTGTGATACTGTTCTTCAGTTTGCTACTCGCAATAACTTTCTTCAAACGTGAATAACATTGAATTTCTGAAGTAAAATTGCCGTTTACAATTGAAATGACGATTTTAGCATCAAGACACAAAAGCATTAAGAAAATATCCACTGTCATTCCTGCGAAAGCACGAATCCAGCCTGGATTCCCAATCAAGTTGGTAATAACAAAAGTATTGTTGGGGTTATTGTCAATAATGATAATAAAACAGGCAAATGTGGACATATATGACTGTATTTGCTCACAAAAATGGCAGAAGGACTCATAAGTTATTTGTTCTGCTGACAGTGTTGCTAAAAAATCTATCAAGGATAGTTGGAATTACAAATATTGTATGTTTTAATAACGTTTTGAAACAAATTGGACAGGTAAACCTGTTTTTACTCACAACATCGGCAGTAGGACTCAAGAGTTATTTGACCTATTGACAGTGTTGTAAAACCTAAACCATCAAGGATGGATTGGAGAAATATATGTTTGATAAATTTACTGACCGTGCGCGAAAAGTCATGGGTCATGCGAGACAGGAAGCACAGAAATTTAATCATGAATACATTGGCACGGAGCATGTTCTTCTTGGGTTGATTCAGGAAGGAACTGGCGTTGCATCTAGCGTATTGCGCAATCTTGATGTTGAAGTAAGAAAAATCCGTGCAGAAATTGAGAAAACAGTATCTTCAGGACAGAAGATGATAACAATCGGCGGGAAACTGCCTTTTACCCAAAGTGCAAAGAAAGTGCTTGATTATGGCGAGGAAGAAGCGAAAAAACTCGGTCATAATTATATTGGCACTGAGCATCTGCTTTTGGGATTGCTGCATGAGAAAGAAGGTGTAGCAGCAACGGTTTTACAGAAATTGGGTGTGAAACTTGAAGACGTTAAGCGAGAAGTGCATGAACTTCTGGGTGCTTCAGAGAGGGATGATGCTTCCGGTGCGAGTTCTGAGGGTGAAGAAGAATCTTTTCTGCGTCCCAAAAGTGAACGTGAGAAAACCAAAACCGCAGCTGGGAAGAGCAAAACCCCTGCTCTCGATGCTTTTGGGCGTGATCTGACAGAACTTGCTTACGGTAACAAACTTGATCCGGTTATCGGCAGAGACCACGAAATTGAGAGAATTATCCAGATTTTATCGCGATACAAAAAGAATAATCCAGTGCTTCTTGGTGAAGCAGGTGTTGGGAAAACAGCGATTGTCGAAGGTTTGGCGCAGAGAATCGTCAAAGGTGATGTGCCGGAAATCCTCATCGACAAAAGAATCGTCGTACTTGACCTCGCTCTCATGGTTGCAGGGACAAAATATCGCGGACAGTTCGAAGAACGCATCAAAGCGATAATGAACGAAGTAAAACGCGTCAAAAACGTAATTTTGTTCATCGACGAGCTTCATACTCTCGTCGGAGCCGGTGGTGCTGAGGGTGCAATCGATGCTGCCAACGTTTTAAAACCCGCACTATCGCGAGGTGAGATGCAGTGTATTGGCGCAACCACTCTTGATGAGTATCGCAAACATATCGAGAAAGACGGGGCGTTGGAACGTCGTTTTCAGACCGTTGTTGTCGATCCGCCTAACGATGAAGAAACAATGGCGATTTTGCATGGTTTGCGCGGAAGATACGAAGAGCATCACAAAGTTAAATATACGGATGAAGCACTTAAATTGGCTATTAATTTCGCCACCAGATATATCACTGCGAGATTTTTGCCTGACAAAGCAATTGACGTGATAGACGAGGCGGGTGCGTGCGTCAGACTCAAGAAATTGACCAGACCTTCGGAAATAAACGAATTCGAGGAAAAAATTAAGGATCTTGAACTTGCCAAAGATGAAGCGATTCATGAGCAGGATTTTGAGAAGGCGGCGGATTTGCGTGATCAAGCGAGCAAAATGCGACAACAGCTTGATGACCTGAAGCAACAGTGGCATTTACGTGCGAATAGCGAGGATTTGGGCGTTGTCGATGCAACGGTTATCACGGAGACTGTTGCGATAATGACCGGTGTTCCAATGACAAGGATTGAAAAAGGTGAAGCGGAACGTTTATTGCAGATGGAAAATCATCTTCATAATCGTGTTATATCCCAGCACGAGGCGATTAACGCGATTTCACGTGCTTTGAGACGTTCGCGCTCTGGATTGAAAGACCCGCGCAGACCCATGGGTTCATTTATATTTGCCGGTCCAACGGGTGTCGGAAAAACCCTGCTTGCAAAAACTCTTACCGAATTTATGTTCGGTCAGGAAGATGCGCTGATTCAAATCGACATGTCAGAATATATGGAAAAATTCAACGTTAGCAGGCTAACAGGCGCACCTCCCGGATACGTTGGCTACGATGAAGGCGGTCAACTCACCGAAAAAGTGCGTCGCAGACCATATGCTGTTGTTTTGTTTGATGAAATTGAGAAGGCGCACGGCGACATTTACAACATGCTGCTGCAGATTATGGAAGAAGGCAAACTTACAGACTCTTACGGCAGAAAAGTCGATTTCCGCAATACGATTATCATCATGACAACAAATATCGGTTCCGACATCATCCAAGGTAAAACCTCTCTTGGATTCCGCAAAACAGACTCCGAAAGCAAATATGAAGATATGGTTAAACTTGTTATGGGAGAAATTCGACAACACTTCAGACCTGAATTTCTAAACAGACTTGATGAGATGATAGTATTCAGAAGCCTCGTCGAAGAAGACCTTAAACAGATTATCGAGTTGGAACTCGATTATGCACGTACAAGACTCAAACAACACGATATTGAGCTTGACTTGACCGACCAGGCAAAACAATGGCTCCTCGACTATGTCAACGAGGACAGCGAAGGGCAGGATTATGGTGCACGTCCGTTAAGACGAGCAATCGAACATAAAATCGAAGACTTCCTCTCTGAGGAAATCCTGCGTCAGACAATCACTGAGAAAGATTCTGTTAAAGTGCGAGTCAAAGAAGGGCATCTGTTCTTTGACATTACAAAAGGGGAAAAACCGAAGGAAGTCGAAGAAACAACTGAAAAACCGAATGAAAAAATTGATGAAAAAATAAATAAACCTGCAATCGATGCTGATACAGATGAATCAGATAATTCGGAAACCGATGAAGACGAATCTTTGTAAAAACACAATTTAGTTAAATTGATTAGTTGTTAAAATTGATATACAAAACTGAATAACCGATATATAAAATGTTTGGTTATGAAATTAGTTTTTATCAAATTTTAGAATATAATTTATTAATACGGAGGATGGCATGGATTATATTAAAAACAGCTGGCACGACATTTTTCAATCACTGAGAATCGCGCTTGATGTTCGGAAATTATTCCTCGGATTCGCAATTTTAGCGACCATGGGCATCGGCATTGTTCTTTATTTTGGATTCTTGATGTACCAGGTTGTTGATGACTATAATGGCCTTGAACAACAAAAAGATGCACAATTCGGAATAAATCGCTTAAGTGGTGATAAGCTTGGTTTCAAGGATAGAAGTTTAATCACAATTTTACGCGATGGTGACGGTTTCGCAATTAAAAACGCATATCTGCTTTCGCTTGAAGACGTTGGAATTAAACAATATACTGAAGTTCAATCCTTCGAAATCGATAACAACATGGTGATATCCGCGGAACTTCCAAAAATTGAAACACATAAGAAAAGACTATTTGCTTCTCATGCAGCAAAAGGTTTTACGTTCTGGCGCGTTTTTATTTTGATTATTCTCGGTTTGATTATCTGGTTTTTCATTTCCCGCTGGTTCGGCGCGATTTCCCGCATCGCAATTGTCGAATTTGCAAAGGATGAACGCATCGAGATGGGTGAAGCGTTGGAATTCGTAAAGAAAAACGCAAAACCTTTCTTCTGGGCACCTTTATCGCTTGTTATTTTCTTCATTTTCCTGTTTTTAGCTATTGCGCTGTGGGGCTTGGTTGCCTCAATTCCGGTTGCAGGACCGATTATCGCGGTATTAACATCACCTCTTGTCCTCATTGCCGGATTCCTCATGGCTTTGCTGGTTTTCGGTGGAATTTTTTCGATAAACTTGTATTCACCAGCAATTGCCGCTGAAGCAACCGACAGTTTCGATTCACTTTCGCGCTCGTTCTCATATTTCTTCAGCAAACCGTTTCATCTACTGTGGTATTCGCTTGTTGCAATTGTTTTCGTCGTTATCTGCATCGCTTTTGTTTGGTTATTAACGGGGTTGATGTTGTGTCTGGTTTCATGTGCTGCCGGCTTTGGCATGGGTGAAAACTGGGAGTA
>JAIOTL010000192.1 GCA_021106775.1 Planctomycetota bacterium
CCCATCTTCTTTAATTTTTAGTCTTTGCAGAAAATATATACAATTTTACTATCTGTTTATAAGAGTTTTAATTTTCGCATCAATAATATTTTTGTGAGAAGAATAATGCGAAAAATTTCGTAAATACCATTTCGCACGCTCAATCCAGATTTCAGACGGCTGATTTTCGATGTTTTTCATAAGAAGTTCGAAAAATTTGCCTTCGAGAAACACTTCTGCCATGAGTATTCCGTTGAAAACCAGATGATTTTTAGCGTTTTTGATTGTGAGATTTACAATCTGCGATTTGATTCTTTTTAATACTATCCAATTCGTCCACGATGTTGTTGTTTTAATGATTGAGTTATGAAGCGATTTCAGCATTCGCAGCGATTCAAGGTCTGTTAACATGCGGACATGGTTATTGTATTTATTTTTCAGTGAATTGAGAAGTGTTGTACGAAGCATGCGTTTATCTTTGAGCATCTGGTCGATAAGCGAAAATTTTGTGATATTATTGTAATTTTTACAGAAAATATATGCATTGGTGAATGTGTTTAAATCTATTGTTTTCAAACTATCAGCAAGTTTTGCATAAGCTTTTGAATATGCTTTCAATGTCAGCAAATTCTCATTTATGAATGTTTGGTCAATATCATTTGTGCCTTTTCGAGTTAGCAGCAAATTATTGTAAAGGTCTGTTATTAATCCTATAAATACAAGACTTGCAGGTTTATCAAGTTTTGATGTTATTGCTCTTATCGAGTTATCATCTTCAAAAATTGCTGTTATCACCTCTATTGCTGAAACCGGTTCAATAATTTTTGCAATTTCCAAATTCAGTTTATTCGAATCTGGATATTTCAGATAAATCAGGATATTAAATAATGCATCAATTTCAGCCACTTTCTCGGCATATGCAGCATTTTTCAGAGATTCATCACTAATCAGCTCAATCGAAATCATTTCGACATTAAGTTTATCAAGTAGTGCTTGATGAAGCATATTCGTGATTTCACCTGCGTTGAGAGCGACTGAATCTGTGAAAAGTGAGATTAACTCAAAAAAGTGGAATTCTTTATTATTTATCAGCGAATTCAATGCTGATTCAATATTTGGCGCAAAATTCTTCCACTCGATTTCAAGTTTTTCAATAATTGCGGGAACATTGCTAATTTCTTTCAGATGCGAAATACGCTTTAGCATTTGTAAATATGAAGATTTCAAGCACATATTCCGTAAAATTCGGGCAGTATCATCAGTTTCCATCGAAAAAGTCAACTCAACCGAACTTGTAATGGTAGCAAACCACTGATTTACAAGGGGCAGGATATTTTTGCTTGTTTTATCTTCAGCAAAATATTTTGTGAAAAAAACTAGATAATCCACAAGAATAATCATATTGCTAAGCTTTTTATCGCTTACATTGAAGGAGATTCCCGAATTCATCAGCCCGAAACCATTGTAAAATCTATGTCGAAAATTCTCACATACGCTGAACACCTTATTCTGAACCCGTTTCTTCTTCGTGTGTTCAACATCATAATTGTTTTGAATCCAACTGAACAATCGCTGGGAGAACGGAAAATATTTGCAGGCAAAATCGAAATCAGCTTCATTTTTCAAAGCATCAGCACATTCAAAATACGCGAATTCGAGAGCATAGAACGCTTTTTTGACTCGCGGAATCAGGGCATCACGCTCAACATCAGTAATTTTGGGCATCAAAAGCGTAAATAAATTCTGCCAATCAGCAATTATTCCAGCCAAAACTGTTGAATTTGCTGAATTGTCCGACTCAGTCTCGTTAATCATCGCAAGAGTATTTTGCACAAACTGTATCGATTCATCGCTGATTTTCTCAAGCTTTTCAGCATTTTCATTTATCATTGTTTCAGCTTGTGCAAATATTGTCAAAAGTTCTGGATTTTGTAGTAGATTGATTGGAATGAATCGACCTGCTCCTGATTTTTCGTCTTGCAGAAATTTTCTTGCCTTGTCGATTTCCCACCAAAATGTGTAAAAATCTACTGTCTCAGACGAAATTTTCGCATAACCCTCAAGAAATGCAATTCGTACTTGAATCCGGAATTTATCGAAGTTTTTATATATTTTTGTATCAACAATATTAGCATCGGTATTGAATTTTGTGTCAATTGCTTCGATATCTTCAATAATCAAGCACAATTCCATGATGAATTCTTGCTCTTCGACACGATTTACCGCAAACTTGGACTCCAATTTATGAAATTTTGTAAATGCGGAGTTTGCTTGTGTGCTAAATTCATTCAGTTTCTGCCTTGGAATTAGCGTATGTTTTGAATCCGAATCATTTTTAACACGATTTGCGGACGAATTAGAATCATCAGACACAGAATCCGTGATTTTATCGGTTTTTTCACATAAATACGAAATGACAAAAATTGCTGAGATTGTTGCAATAATCACCACTACAGCAAGTAAAAAACTTTTGCGTTTCATCTGGTTCTCCGAATTCGCATGGGGTTCTACATTATTCGATGCTTTTTTGGAGGGTGGTATAAAAAGTTTTGACTGGGACAGCAGTTGCCAGCCATCTGCCGGGTTTTCTATGACCAACAATTATGCCGATGACCTTGCCATCAATATTTATTAACGGCGCGCCGATGCTTCCGTCGCCAACCTCACAGCTTGTTTCAATAATTTCTGACACAAACTTGTCAGCATCACCGGATTCTTCATATATTCCGGTTAACTCGCCGAAGTTTATCGTAGGTTTTCCTGTAAAAGTCAACGAATTGATGGCATCGGAAACGACAAAAAGTGCATCGGAAATTTTACATTCAGCTTCTATTGCAAGAGTGAGATAATTTTTTGTGCTTACATTTGTTATCGGCTTAACAAAGCCCAGCCCTGCACTTCATTGACCTTTGCAACTTCCATTTTCGATGTTTTTATGCCAAAACCAGTAACAACAACACTTTGCGCATCCTCGATGTTCTCAAACGCAGTTAAAACATAGCCTTTTTCATTGATGACCACGCCGGTACCTGCACCAGTCGAAGAATTCCGTAACGTAACAGGACTTTTTACTGTAACTATTGCTTGGGCAGACTTCGAATAAATATCGAGACACAATTCGTTTAACAGCTTCATAATTTCTGTTCTTTCCTTCGGCTGCGTCTGGTTGCCGTCCTGATTGTATCCCAACACAAGTAGAAATGATGCCAAGAACAACAATACGAGCATTATCATTCTACCGATGTATTGACTTGGAATCATCCTCAACTCCCGATAATTTACTCTTTCATAAAAGCATAACTTACCATATTATCGAATTTATCGACACCTTCATCCCAAATTGTCTCGAAGCATCTTTTCATATTATTGTCACGAGCATTAAACGAGCCATTTAATGTGTTGTTTTTATCGCCAAATTCTGAAGTTATCGTGATTTTGCCGAAAAGCTTGATGCTCATAACTTCTTCCATCCAGGTGTTAGCATCGACATCAATTTTAATATTTACTTTAACAATTGCGTCATAGCCGGTTTTTACAACCTTGGCACCCATTTCCTTTAGCACTTTTTCAAGCCGATTATCAAAATCATAAGGAACTTTTGGCACTTTTTTCACAAACTTTGAATAAACTACGTTCTTTTTTCTGATGACATTTATTTTGCATGTTAAATCTAGTTTAACCTTTTTTCCATTGATGCTTGGTAGTCTAAGCGTTTTCTTGACTTCAGGTTTTTCATCAGGCTCGTAATCAGGCTCAGAGTCAGGTTTTTCATCAGGTTTTTTCTCTGTGTTGTTTACTTTTTTTCCGTTGTTATTATTTTCATTTTTTATAACAACTGGCTTCTTCTTAGCGAAATAATACCAGCCTGCACGACTGATATACCGTTTTGAACCTGATTTAGGTGCGTGATTTTTTCCTGAAGTCGCAGCGATAAACAAAAACTCTCTGCTGTGATAGTTGAAGTTTTGCATTTTGAAATCATCTTTGCTGAAGAAATTGAGCTTATTGAAAACTTCAGAATCAAATTCGATGATTTGTGCCAGATCCGAAAGTTTCATTGGATACTTGATGTTATCAAACTCAGTTTCCCTGTATTCGAAAAGAAAATACATGAAGCAGATTTGCATACCCATTAGTAGGTCTTCAGCCTCAAGCCATTTATATTCCTCGTAATCGCGGTGGTATTCCATTTTACCAAGCTCAATTATCTGCTGAATTTCCACCGGAACTCTGAATCGAACACGTTCCGGGCTTATGTCAAAACGCATGTAGCCTAATTTAGGCTGATTTCCAATCCCTCTCGCCTCAACACTGAAAACAAGTCGATTGTCAGTCGGTATAATCTTTGAAAGTATGATGTCTTTTGCCTCGAATCCTTTTAATCTCGGCATCAAGTGTTTCTCACCTAGTTTTTCATAAACCGTTGGAAGATCGATACCTGATTCTAAATCTGCAAATTTTCCGTCATCCAAAAAATAATTGTAATAAATCCGCATAACAACGTCGTCAATCGCACGTTTCGCCTCGAGCCATTTCTTGGCATCCTTAAGCAGCATCGTGATGAATTCATCCTGCTTGTTTACTGGTTGTATATTTTTCTTAATAGGTTTTTCGTATGTAATCGTTCCCTTTTTCGAGCTTTTGTTTTTGTCCTTTTTCTTTGGCTCAATTTTTTTGTCAAATATCGGCTCGTAGTAAATCGAGTCATTATCGCCGCAACCGATAAATGAAAACGCAAGTGCAATAAGAATAAACATGCTGCTAAATTTGATATTTTTCATTTTTTCTCCGAGTTCTTTTGTGTAATACAGGTTATGACACACAAACTCATAAAATTTGTCATTAAATAATATCATTACCGAAAAATTCCGTAATTTCAAAAAATATGCTGAATTCCGTTTGCTCACGCAGATAAATAACCTGCATCTGGTCAAATGCCTTGCCATCCTTCTCAAGCAATACCTGCATTTTCAGAGTCCAATCCTTGTTCCTTTCACCAAAACGCTGGCTTAAATACTTGTACTCACCACCAACGCCATCATAACTGCATGTCGCGCCGGTAATTATTATTGCATCATCCATGCTGAAACCGTCGTTCAGCGAGAACGAAATATCGTCGATTTTTAATGGCAGAACATTGCCAAATTTATCGAATCTCTCGTTAATCATTATAAAATCCTCGCATATTTTGCAAATATCATCAGATAC
>JAIOTL010000280.1 GCA_021106775.1 Planctomycetota bacterium
GGAAATATGAAGCAAATTGATATTGGAAAAGCAATTCAGGTTTTTCGCAAGAATTTTAAGAATTTTAGCGATGAAATTGTCGGTACTTTCATTAAAATTTCTCAAAAGATTGTGGATATTGATGCGTTAGCGAATGATTCCAAGCGAATATGCCTGCAACTGCTTATCTTAGAGATTGTACGAGAATTTGAAATCGTCGAAAAAGCATCAGCAATAACCTATATAGATTTTTTTACAACACAGGATTATTGGTGCTTACAGGATTTAGGGCAAAAAAATAATCTTCTCAGTGCGATTGATTTTAATCCCAAGAGTTTTCTCAAAATTGTAAAAAACATGCGAAAATGCCTGATGGTTTCTAACTTTGCGACAATTCAGGATGTGATTTATCTGCTGATATACTGTTTCGAGTCAATCATCGAATTATCGTTTGTGCAAGGTGATAATAACGCTGAGGGATTGAAGGTTGGTGTTTCGGACAGCAGAAAGAAGTCGGGTGCATTTTTCACGCCGAAATCGCTGGTGAAATATACCGTAAAAACTGCATTTGACAGGTTTTTTCAAAAACCTTCGCAAAATGTGAGTGAGTTGAGGATTTGCGACCCAGCACTTGGTGGTGGGTTGTTTCTTTTGGAGGCTGCGAATTCTCTGGCACAGAAGTTTTGTACTACAAAGGATAAAAGCAAGTTTTTTAAAAAATTGTGTGAAAACAACTTTTATGGGGTTGACACAAATCCTCTGGCTGTTGAGATTTCAGTGATTTCGCTAAAATTACTATGCAATCCTCAAATACTTGATGAAAACATGCTTACAGGCAGATTTAAGGTTGGAGATTCATTGAATGGCACGACAAATAAACGTCTTAACAATTTCAAAGCTGGAATAAATAAAGGGAAAATTAAGCTTACAAAGACTGAGTCTGGTAAAAGAAAAAAATATACGCGAAAGCAACTTGACGATTGGTGTTCACTCTGGTTTCAAAATTTAATTAACAAGGATTTGTGCGATAAAATCAACAATTTCGCTGTATCACCGAAAGTGTCGAACAAAAGTTTGAAAAGAGAAAATATTTTTCATTGGGAGTTGGAGTTTCCTGAAATATTTACAGCAAATCGCAGTGGATTTGACGTGATTATCAGCAATCCGCCTTACCGGTCATATTATTCACGGCATTCAGGCAAAAATGCTGATGAAAGTGTGCATTTTGAACGATTTGCAGTAAGCAACTTGTCGGAGATTTGCGAAATCACGGCGGTAGCAGGCAGAATCAATAATTTTCTGCTTTTCATCGTCAAAGCATCTGAATTGATGCGTGAAAACGGTGGAGTCTGTGCATTTGTGCTTCCAGACACGATTTTAATTAACGAAAGCTATGCAAGCATGCGTTTTGCATTGATTAAGGCAAAGTATTTGATTGAAGCTGCACAATTCACTAATCAGCAATTTCGAGGAGCTACCGTTGGAACATCTGTTCTTTGCTGGCAAAAAGCTTCAAACAACGATGAAATCATACTTAAAAAGATTTCAGAGGATGCAAAAACACAAAAAATATCTGTAAATCAGACAACGGTTAAATATGCTAAGGTTCTTTCCAGACCGCATCACAGTTTGCTTTATTCCTCACAAATACAGACCTTCGATTCGACGAAATATCTGAAGCTTGATGAAATCGCGTTTGTAAGAGACGGCATAAATCCTGGTAAACGAAAAATGCGCGAAAAACTAGTTACAACCGTGCAGGGAGAGAAAACACGCAAGCTAATCGAAGGCTGTAATATCAAAAGGTTCACGCTGACTTGGTCTGGCAAGTACATAATCTACGACGATGCTGAAATATCAACACAAGACAAGCTTGACGGTACATCGCTGCGTAAACAATGGATTTTCGACTCACCAAAAATCGTTTACAGGCAGACTTCACCAGAAATTATTTCTACGGTGGATTTGCACAAGTTTTGCACACTTAATTCCGTACAGAACATAATTCTGCGCAAAAATGACGAGGATTTACTTTTTGCTTTATGCGGTTACTTAAATTCGGAGTTTCTGCGTGAAATTTATCAATCCCAGACTGGCGAAACCCGCAAAACCTATCCGCAGGTTCATGTGTCAGCGGTGAAGATGCTGCTAATTCCAAGGTTTCTTATCGATTACCTTAATTTCATTCGCGAAATTGCTGAGATTTCACGAAAATTAACCAATAATTCTTCAATGAATGCAAAAAATGTTAATCTAAAATCGGAAACAAAAGAGACTGAAAAAGTCGAAACGCTAGAACATTTAGCGCGCAAAATCGAAATAATAATTAACGCAAAATTATCAGATTATTGAAGGTGCAGTTCATGAAGGATTCTTTCTACGTTAAATTCGCTTTGTTATTCTCAATTTTAACGATATTCACTATTTTGCCAATTTTTCCTGATAGTTACAAAGCAACCGCGCAAATCAGTAAAGATGATATCTTTCAGAGCATTGATAATCCTTACATAGAATATAATCCCGACAATGCAACGCTTTATATGTACACAGATGATTTGGAGGATTATATTGATCCCGCTGCTTCGTATTTTCGAGATTCACTCGATTTGATAGGCTGCACCTACGAACCTCCGCTGACATACCACTACCTGAAACGCCCATACCAACTTGTTCCTCTGACGGCAAAAAGAATGCCTGTTCCGCAATATTTTCGCGAAGTTTTTGAAAATTCAGATGATGGCAATAAGGATAAAAATGCTAAGTACGTGAAATGCACGCTTGAGGAGCTTTACACGGCAATTGACAAAGGAAGTCAATCTGGAAAAAATGTTCTGCCTAAAGATGATTTTGAAATCCCAGAAATTGAAAATGACACGAAAAACACAGGCAAAGTCAGAGTAAAATACCGCATTGAAATTACACCCGGAATTTATTATTCACCTCATCCCTGTTTCGCCAAGGATAGTAATGGATTCATGTATCACAATGGCAAAGGACAAGGTCGATCGATTCCTGAAGATTTTGGATATTCGCTTTCAAGTCTTGATGATTTCCAGTATTTTGCTAGCAGAGAGCTTGTTGCAATGGATTATGTTTACGGTATTCGACGATTATTCAATCCATCAGTAAATTGCCCGATATTGAATTCTTTGATGCTAAAGTATATTGAAGACGCTCAAACCTTTCACAATCAGCTAAAAAGTGCTTTAAATGTTGATTCAGATGATTCCCACTATTACGGCGAAGACGATGTTCTGCTTCCGTACTGCGACTACGATTTTGAAGGCGTGAAAGAGATTGACCGTTATACTTTTGAAATAACGCTAAACAAACCTTATGATAATTTCAAATATTGGCTTGCAATGTACTTTTTCTCGCCGATTCCGTGGGAAGCAGATACGTTTTACAGCGAGATTCAGAGTAATGAATATAAACATTTCGGATTCGATTCTCATCCAGTTGGAACCGGTCCTTATACGATTAGAAATTGGTCGAGATATGGTGATTGGGGAATGGACAAATATAACGGTAAATTTCCAGTATCGAATGCTAATTTTATTATCAAATCCGATGTAAATCCTAATTTTAATCTGCTTGCACATGGTTCTGGCGATAAACCCCCTTTTTTCAACAGCGAAACAGGTTATGGAGTGGATAAAAACAAAAACGGTATTGTTGATTCGAATGAACTTGCGTTTTACGACTTGAACAAAAACGGCAAATACGATGGAATCGAGAATGGTGAGGGTTTTTATTTTGAAGATTTAAATAACAATGAAAAGCACGATAAATCGGAGAAATGGTACGAACTGCCAGCATCATACCGTACTATTTACCCGCAAAAAGGTATGCCTGATACCACAAACGCAGATTTAAGCAAGATTCTTGAAATCCGAGAAAAACAGAAAAAGTATTTAATAGAAAAAAACATGCTTGCATACTCACAAATGCAGGAAAAAGCTGAGATAGAACTCGAATCACTGAAAAAAATAAACGTTGACACATCAAAAATAGGCGATGTTGCACTTGGCAACCTTCTTGATGCTTCTCGTAGACTTCCCCTAATCAAAAGCATTGTACGCAGCAAAACATACACACAAATATACACACTTTCGTTTTTGGCAAACGGATATTTTGATATGTACGAACCTCGAAGTTCCACTCAGCGATATATGCTTGCGAAGTTCGGAAAGGATATTTATTTACAGGACCAATGGATAAAAACTGGATTGAAGTTTGAATCTGAAGTGCTGTTGAATATCGCATACTGGGGAGTAAATATGCTTGATGGGGCTATTGGCTTAAATAACTCCAACTCGAAGCAAGCATCAGATAATAAGAGAAAAATTCGACAAGCTATTGCAATTGCGTTTGATTTGGAAGAATGGATTCGGAAATTCGGTTTCGGTGAGAAAATATCGAAGTGTTTCATCCCGGGTGGGCTTTACAATGAAAAACAATTCAACAAAATCAATCCAAACCTATGGGTTTACAAAAAAGGTTTCGACGGAAACTATAATCGAAGGTCAATTGAGGAAGCGAAAAAATTAATGACTGAAGCGGGATTTCCGAATGGCAGAAACAGCGACGATGAACAGCTTGTTATCAAAATTGACAGCGAATTGTTCTACGATAATCCTGATGAAATGGAATGGTTTGTACGTCAATTTGCAAAAATAGGCATAAAGCTTGATGCAGAAAACAGAATGTCCATAGAAGATATACTCAAAGCAGAATATCAACTATTTTTTACAGGTTGGAATGCTGATTATCCTGAATCCGAGAACTTTGCATTGCTTTTTTATGGACCGAATCATGAATCTCTTGTAGCAAATAAACGGGGTGGAATGAACAGAGCGAATTATATGAATAACCACTATGATGCTCTCTATGAGCGTATGATACGTACATCGGATCCTGATGAAAAATATATAATAACCAGACAAATGAATGAGCAGATTAATTTCGATTCACCCGTATTCGGCATTGTCAATCAGGTTCGCAACGTAACCAGATTTCCATGGATGATAAATTATAAGTCATTTACAATTGCAAACAGACAAATCGCATATCTTCGCATTGACACTGAGAAAAGAAAAAAACAGCTTGAAAAGATAAAATCATTGTACGACTGATAATGCTTTATAGATTCATATTTTGTGTTATATTATTAATTCGAGATTGATGAAATTATTAAAGGTGTCTGTTTTAATATAAGTGGCAAATTATGCTTGATAAAAAAGAGAGTTTGGCTTCAAAGAAGATGACTCAGCGGATTATGATGCCAATTAAGAAAACCGAAGAGTTTATCAAATCTGTAAAACAACCTGTTAAGCGTGCGGATGAGCCTGCAAGCATTGAAAAATCAGCGTATAAGAACATTTATTTTCTTGATTTTATGAAACTCGACATATTCAAAGCACTTTTGAAGGTGCTGTTTATCTGGTTTATCGGCGCAATCGGATTTTACATACTCACAATTGCATTCGCTAATAACGAGATGTTGAAAAGTTTCGATTTTCTAAGCGCAATCTACGAAGCGACAATCTCGCTTACAACAGTCGGTTATAGCGACGTTATAAACTTCCTGGAATTCGACGAGCCGGGACGAACAATAGGAGTTATATATACTATTGTATATCTAATTGTTGCTTACTCCATTGTTGTATGGGCATCTGCGACGGTTATTAGCTATTTGGTCGAAGGAACTTTGTCAGAATATTTATCGAGGCGAAAAATGCTAAAAAAATTACTGGATATCAAAGACCATTACATTCTCGCAGGTATCGGAAGCCGAGGTGCGATTATTGCGCATGAACTTTTCGTTACAAATAATCATTTCGTGGTAATTGACCTAAACCGCGAGAACATTCTTAACGGGCTGGCAACTTTACCAAAGGATGAGATTCACTTTATAATTGGTGATGCAACTGATGACGAAGTTTTACTTGCTGCCGGTGTTAAAAATGCCAAAGGGCTTATCGCAAACCTTAGCAATGACCAAAACAACCTGTTTATCACGCTTACCGCCAAGGAACTGAACCCTGACATGCGCGTTATCACTGTTTGCGATAATCCGAAAAGCGAGACGAAGCTACGAAAGGTCGGTGCGGACGGAGTGATTCAAACAAATTATATCGGTGCAATGCGCATCGCATCCGAGATGATTCGCCCGACGGTAACAGGATTTTTGGACAAGATTTTAAGGGACCAACGCGGTGTTCATCGCGTGGCAGAGATTACGATTCCAAAAGATTCACCGATTGCCAATAAAAAACTTGCTGAGAGCGACATCTACAGAAAAACCGGCTTACATATCGTTGCATATGCACGTTCACAGAAATCTGAATACGTTTTCAATCCCGGCGGTGATTTGATGCTTAATCCGGGAGGAATTTTCATCGTCATCGGCATGGTGCATCAGGTTGAAAAACTCCACGATTTCGTCCACCACGGCAAATAAAACAAACAATAAATATATTGTTTGTAAAGATGTAATACGATGAGGAATTTATACAGACTTGAAAAATATTAAAATTTAAAAAATATGGGAGTTTAAAATGGAAAAATTAAAACGAATTGAATGTCCAAATTGTCAAACCTTTGTTAGTGCGAACATACTTTGTAAAAAAGAGTTCTTTGAAGATGAAACAGGTGCTTCATATTGTATATATTTTCTTGAATGCCCTATTTGCTCTGAAACAATGATTGGCTCTTCTGCTTACATTCAAATTGATTATAACGAATGGGAATTCGATGATCCAACAAGGTTATGGCCAAATCAAGAGAAATCTTTGGATCTGAGTATACCTCAGAATGTAAAAGCTTCAATTATTGAAGCTAATAAATGTTTTAATGCAAAAGCGCATTCCGCATGTGCAGTTATGTGTGGTAGAGCTCTTGAAGTAATATGTAAGGAAAATAAAACTAAAAGCTGGACATTGGGTAAAGGTCTCAAAGAGTTAAAAGATAATGGTGTTATCGATGAACGTTTATATGATTGGGGTAATGCACTTAGAGTACTGAGAAATGATGGTGCACATGCAACCGATGTTGAAATATCTAAAGAAGATGCAAGAGATGTATTAGATTTTATACTTGCTATATGTGAATTTATTTATGTTCTTACGGATAAATACGAAAAATTTAGGGAACGTGAA
This sequence comes from Planctomycetota bacterium, assembly GCA_021106775.1. The sequence goes on from JAIOTL010000280.1 coordinate 7,140, forward strand.
ATAAAAAGAAAAATATCTTAAAAACCTTAGTGTTCTTAGTGGCAAAATATTAATTCTCAAACTCTGAGCTAAAATTTTCAATTAATTTCAAGGTCGGAACGATATTTCTCGAAGAATTCACGGGTTTTATCGTCAAGTCCTGGAATCCGCAGAAGACAGGTAACAAGCGGATACTCATCGCACCAATACCCAGCATTCGGCTTGTTATCAAGCAATTCAACGAATTCATCGACAATTTCCACTCGGATTTCAGGGGTATCAAGGGCAAGTTCCGTAAGAGCGATTATCGCAGTTGAAACTGTCCAATCTGAAGCACCATGCAAAAGTGAATAAAGAACATTTTTGCGCAAAGAATTGTCCCAACCGTCATCAATGTAAGTAATTATCAACGTCGCAACTAGTTGAACCCGAAATACCCAGTCCCAGATGTCATAATCGGGATGCGGCATCGGAGGATGCGCCATGATTCCAAGCAAAGAAGGCAACGCATCCTGCCCCATTTCCTCTGCTTCTACCTTCGCAATTTCGAGCCAATTATGAATGTTAAATCCAGTTACAGCAATGCTCGCAATTTTACGAGAAATCTCGGACGTTGGTGGTTCAACAACCGGCACAGGCTGACCGTCCTTAAATACCCAGATTCTAAACTCAGGCGTACATCGCACATCCCGCGGGTCAGGCGTCGGTACGTTTTGCACGGAGAAAATCAGCGGAATATCCCAATCATTCAAAGCTAGCATCATCTCTGCTGAAAGTCGCGAACTCGGGCATTCAGGATACGGCAGATTTATATTGATTTTGCCCTTGAAATCATCATCAGGCGCATCCGCAAACTTTTTCGCAAGCTGACGCATAATATCAATAGTAGCTTCCCGAATTTCAGGCAAAAATCCCACATAAGCAGTCAGAGAATCTAAAAGCTCAGATGCAGGATTAAAATCGGGATGCACAATCGAAAACCGTTCAAGCTTGTTCCGCCACTCCGGTTTTTTCGTGCTCACATACTGATA
>JAIOTL010000375.1 GCA_021106775.1 Planctomycetota bacterium
AATGAAGCTTTGGCTTCACCTGCGGCGTTCTTCAATTAGAAATTCCGAATCTCACGCAAATCTGATAAAATTCAATCATAACTATTTTTCAAACACTCCCTAGTGAAAAAGCAGAAATGGAAATGGACAATTGTATCTCATTCTTTACGCAAATTGAAATTAACGAAATAATAATTTCTATTACACTGAAAAATTTATAGAAAAGCATTTAGGTTTTGCGGATTCTGCCGTTGAAACCAGAGCGTTTGAGCTTATCAAGTGCTTTCTCTGCCTGTTCTACGAATACATCTTTCAAAACCGGAACCACGATTCTTGCGAGAAGCTTCTCGATTTCGGATTCTTCCATGTCGTTCATTTCCTGGATAAGCTTAATTGCTTCTCCCTTGCGATTCTCAGGCACTTTGTTCATAAATAAAGTACAATTTCCCTTGGGAATATCCCTTTTGTCAAGTTCGTCGCCAAGTTCAAGCTCATCGATTATGTCTTTATCGTCCGATTTTTCAGAGATTTCAGGCTCATTAGACAACTTGATTTGCGACATACCGAATTCAGCACCGACACTTTCATCTTCGATGCTTTCATCTTCAGCATCTTCAAGAACAAGCTCATTGTCAAAAGAAAGATCGTCTTCCATACTCAGTGCTTCCTGCTTGAGTAACTCATCAATTGTTGCTGTGTCTTTTTTCTTTGAAACTACGGGCTCAGGTGTATCGGAAACATTATCAATATCAATGCCAAGCTCTTCGAGTACATCAACACCGTCATTTTGGATTTCGCCTGAGATGATATCCGCATCGGTTTTAAGTTGTTTTCTTCTTTTTTTCGGGCGGTTTTTCTTTGATTTTGAATTTGCACCATTTTTCAAATGTTCTGTTGTGGGTTTTTTCAATTTTCTAGTTCCCACTTTCTTCTTTTCAAAAGATTCTGTTTTCTTTTTCTTTTTAACATCTGGGTCTTCATAGGTACTTGCGCTGCCAGTCCAGGGTTCAAGCTCTTCGTCTTCTGCATCCTCGACAACAGGTTTTTCATTCTTGATTTTAGGTTCTGTATGCATGTTTAGCTTTTCGATTTCAGTTTTATTTGATTCTTCTTCGACAAATGAATCCCAATCATTGTCCTGGCTTTGATCGTCAAATTGTTTCAGTTCCACTTTTAGTTCCTCTCTTTCAGGGTCATCCAAAGATTCAGGTACAATATCATTTTCCGCATTACTATTTAAGTCCGAAATAATATTATCTTCAATTAACTCATTTTGTTCGACTGGGGATTCTGCTTCAGTTGATTCTTCATGCTGGGGTGTCTCTTTTTCTGGCAATGTTTCTCCATCATCTTCCGACTCATCCATGTCAAAATTGTCAAAATCGAAATCTTCAAGTGACGAATTTTCAAGTTCGTCTGTAATATCAATAATTGTTTCCTCAGATTCTATTTCGCTTTCGTCCACATCAATGTTTTTTTCTTTTTCAGGTTCTTCTGTTTCACTATCAATGACGGGTGTTTCAGAGGACATATCAGCATCAGGAATTTCTTCAATTACAATTTTTTCCTCAACTTCTTCCTCAGTTTCCTCAACAGTTTCTGTCGATTCCTCAGTTTCCTCAACAGTTTCTGTCGTTTCCTCAGTTTCCTCAACGGTTTCTGTCGATTCCTCAGTTTCCTCAACGGTTTCTGTCGTTTCCTCAGATTCCTCTTGTATTTCTTCAGATGCAATAGGTTCAGATATTGGCGGTGCGCTGAAATACGCTTGGTCTTGCTGGCTTGGCTCCTCGATTTGCGGGGCTTCCGGAATGTCGTCTGCAATTGGAAGTGCTTGATTATTGAACGGCTCAAGGAAATCAACTGGTTCAAATTCATCGTCAGCTTCTGAAGCATCAATTGATTTTGCAGATTCAATTTCCATTGGCTTCTGGATTATAGGCTGTTCCATTGCAATCGGCGGTTCAACAATCTGTTGTTTTTCTATAACTGGTTTTTGAGTTTCCTGCGCATTTGCATCCGCTGGTTCTACCGAGATAGGAATTGCTGTTGCCTCTTCTTTTTGCTGGGTTTCAAGCTGAAATGTTTGTGTTTTCTTTTTGTAAAGACTGTCCGAAGCCTTTATTGCTGAGACAATATCTTTAATCAATTTTACGTATTTGTTCTTAAATGAAGGTGTATTGAACGATACACCAATAAAATCATAAAGTGGTTTCTGCAAAAAATATGCTGGGATTTTGCATGTTTCGCGTAAAATCGAAAAAACTATCTTATGCTCAGCTTTAATATTTATTTCACGCGCTTTCACAAGCTGAAGCAGTCCGCGAGTCTGTTCAAAAAGTACATATTCGGGCGATAAAACGAATATAAAAATATCCGCTCTTATGATTTTGTCTTTGATTTGCTCCAGTTCTGCATCTGACATATCAGCAGAAACCATGCCGAAGTGTCTCTGAAAAGGAACCCCAGAAATTTGCTTTAATGTTCCAAGCACAGCATCAGTAAAGGGTTTTGCCCATTTTTTAATACTGTTTGGCAATATTGCCAGCACGTTTATGCTACTCATTTAATACTCTCACAGATGTTCTACGAAGATACAATATTAAAATAAATTCAAGGGAAATTTCAAACAAATATAAAAAAAAAGTTCATTATCTGTTTTTATAGCAATTTTCCCAAGTAGTTCAAGTTTTTTGCGAAGGATGTAAAAGTGCAAATATATTGAAAACATCTAGATTACTTATTTATCATATTATCGGATAAATCGAAAGCCAATTCCGTTTATTTATCGTAATATTGTAGCCATAATTCCTTGAAGATTTTTCGGGCATGATGCAATCGCCATCTTACTGTCGCATGAGGAATATCAAGGGAATCACTAATTTCTTTACTGCTTTTATTATCAAGCTCACGCAGCACAAGTACGGTTTTATAGGGTTCAGACATCATATCAAGGATTTTATAGACCCATTTTGCACGCTCTTCAAGCTCAATGTTTTCGGTTGGGGGTTCAGTATTTTTATCCGGGAAAATTTCCTGCAATTCATCGATATTTATGTTGCTGGTTTGATTTTTCTTCCGCAGAAAATCAATTGAGGCATTCACAACGATTCGGTATAGCCAGGTGAAAAAATTCCGGTTTGTATCGAATTTATACAAGGTTTTGAAGGCTTTTAAGAGTGCTTCCTGAACAATATCTTGAGCATCTTCCTGGTTGTGAACGAACTTGTACGCAGTCCAGAAGCATCTATCGTGGTATTTATCCACCAGCACATAAAACGATGCCTGATCGCCATTAATGCATTTTTCGATCAGCAACCTATCATCGTTTTTAGCTGAGGAACTGTTCACACAAGCCCTTTGCACGAATTCAGGGGAATTTTGAGGAGTAATCTTGCAGGCAGTTTCAATTCGAGCGGAAACATCCCGGGTGTTTATAATTATTTTACAAAGTTTAACGCTCAAACAAAGTTCTTCGACGGTGAGAAAACTTGCTAATCACCAAAAAAATTGAAAATTCTTAATTAATACGCATCACGGGTGAGTTTCAGGATGTAATTTCGCAAAAAATTTCACGATTCGGACAAAGAAAACCCCTGATAATATAATCAGGGATTCCATTCGGGTTTCGATTTAGTGCCTATTTCTTGTTGGATTTGGATTTTGCGAGCTCAATCGTGAGTTTCAATTCGCGTGCTTCCTGCGTGTCGTTAATTTCAATGGCTTTTGCGACCATTTCAAGAGCAATATCGTATTTCTTCGCATTCTTATAAGCCTTTGCGGATTTCAAATATAATTCTGCCTTCATTTTGTCAAGTTTGACGAAGTTCAGACAGACTAGCCACTCAAGACCGGCAGCATCCCAAAGCTCCGCCTGTTCGCATGAGCTCGCATACAATTCATGCAGATTCTCAAGCCCATTCGGAATATTGTTCATGTGCGGAATCGATTCAACAACTCCGCGCAGCCAATACGCAATCGAAACACTGTCATTCTGCGTAATACAATATTTCGCGAGGGCAATTCGCGCGCCAAGCTGAAGTTCCGTCAGCTCGCACATCTTCTCCGCAACCCGAAGCACGCTCAAATTTTCGTTATTCGCTCCAAGTATCTGCATCAGATACAAATATGCGTTGCCAGCACCGACAAAATCAGGAAATCCTTCCACCGCCTTCTCGAAATATTTTTTCGCATCCGTTGGCGAATCCTGCTGATACAAGCGTCCAAGCAGGATATAAAGTTCATAATCCGCAAAGCCATTGTCAACAGCATTTGTCAGGTATTCAATTGCTTCCGATTGCATAACCACATTTCCACCTGCTTTCTCCAACGTCTGCAATCCCTTGAGATACAACGCGAATTTATCGTTTGAATCCTTGGTGTAAATCTCGTTTGCGAGTTTATACGCATCCTCCTTCATGCCGTTGCAGTAATACGCCCAGGCAAGAGCAGGTTTCACGCTTTTATCACTGTCGTTTTCATACTTTAATATTAATTTATGAAGCTCAAACAAATCCGGACGGGTGACCACTTTCACACGATCGATGAACTTAGATTTTATATAAAGCTTGAATTTCTCATCGAACTTTGCTGCGGATAATTCTGTAACCGCTGCAATTGCTTGCTCAAGTGTTTTATTCTGCGCAAAAAGTTTAAGCATTTTATTGAAAATTTCAACACCACCGTGCTTTTCAACCAGCATTTTCATCATCAAACTCGCCTGAAACACTGCGAATTTCTCCGTTTTTGTGCTGACAACTGCATAACTGATATTCGAAATTTTAATGAGATTATCCTTGAAAAACCTGTTAACAAGCGCAAGCTGCTGATGCATTCGCCATTCTTTCCGGTATTGCGTCAAAGCATATTGCGTGCTGCCCTTCATAAATACTGTCGGCACATTCCCGCTGCTCATCTGAATCTGAAAAGTTTTCTCAATTTCGCGCCGGATGATTCTTCGCCAGCTAAAAGTGCCAGGATCCGATGCCTGCGGAAGTGCCAGCGTGATTAGCCGTCCGAAAGATTCTCCGAAGGTCTGAATGCCTGGAAGCCCGATAGTCCTTGCACCAAAATCGTCCAACCTGTGAAAACCCTCAACAATTATGGGCGTTACTGGTTTGAAACCGTATTTTTTCTGTAAGTCAGCGAAATCGGACATCAGCGCGTGTTCGAAATACGGGTACATTATGTCGAATGCACTTTCGTGCAGCTTGATTGTGAAATTCCCGTCTCGCGAGGTTTGCGACTTGAATTCCTCCTGCAGAACCCGCAAAGTCTGCGACAAATTGAGTGTGAAAAGTTTATTGCGCAATGTATCGTTGAAATTCGCTGATTTTAACAGTTCATACGCCCGTTTCTCATCAAGTCCCTGCTTTGCATATGCGAAACCGAGTTGTTTCTGCAAGCCGTAATTTTTAGGTGTAAGTTTCAGCCCTTTTTCACCCAGTTTAACCGCATCCGCCAATTTTAAGGCATTGGTGAGCCCCTGCACAATCGGCACATAAAAATTATTATATTTCTGGATGTTTTCGACAACTTTTCTCTCAATCTCATCGAATTCTTTTTTGTAGCCAAGGTGCAGACAATTCAACGCTTTCAAGGA
>JAIOTL010000086.1 GCA_021106775.1 Planctomycetota bacterium
ATACTTTATCTGGCAGTTGCCGGTCTGCTTAACGTGCTTGCCTACATTCACGCGATTTCAGGCATTATTTCACCAGGGAAGAAGCATAAAAAAACGGATGAGAATACGATTGTTGAAGAATCAACAATTCTTGGCAATCTGAAATCAATGAAAGCAGTGCTGATTTATCTGGGGTGTTTTGCGGTTGTGATTACGAGTATGATTATTTTTATCAAAAGCCTTCTTATAAACTCATATATTGGACATTTCTTCATAATCTGTGCGGTTGTAAGCATTGTAACAGCATCTTTACGCAAGGATAAACCTTTGGAGACAGGGTTTGAGATTGTACATTCGTTTCTCATACTCTCGGCAGGGATAATAATTTTCGCATTTTTCCTGTATTTCCTACAACAGCCTGAACTGATTTTCGGATAACTACAAAGTTAAATCAATAACCGGTATTTACCGTGCAACTTCGACGATTCTGGTCTCACGAATGAGCGTAACTCTGATTTCACCTGGATAAGTAAGTTCTTCCTCGATTTGCTTCGCAATTTTACGAGAAATGATAATTGCCATATCGTCTGTAACGTTTCCAGGGTCAACGACAACTCGCAGCTCGCGTCCTGCCTGTATCGCATATGCATTTTCGACACCATCGAACCCAAGCGCAACTTCCTCAAGCCTTTCAAGGCGTTTGATGTATCTGTCCCATGTTTCGCGTCTTGCTCCAGGTCTGGCAGCGGAAATTGCATCGGCAGCAGCAGTTATCACAGAATAAATATATTTTGCATTTTGTGTTGCATGATGCTTCAAAACAGATTCCACTACCTCAGGTGCTTCACGATAACGCTTTGCCACATCCGCACCAAGTTCGGGATGTCCGCCTTCCTGTTCCTGGTCAAGCGCCTTGCCAATATCGTGCAGCAATCCGCATCGTTTCGCAAGTTTTACGTCCAGCCCAAGTTCACCGGCAATCATACCTGAGATGTGGGAAACTTCAATTGAATGCAGCAGAACATTCTGTCCGTATGAGGTTCTGTACATTAATCGACCGAGTAAAAGCTGAATCTGCGGATGTATTCCGTGAACACTGGTTTCGAACATCACGTTTTTGCCACGCTCAGCAATTTCTTTCTCAATTTCTTTTCGTGTCATGCGCACAACTTCTTCGATGCGCGAAGGGTGAATGCGACCATCGAAAATCAGTTTTTCCATTGCTTTTCTGGCAATTTCCCGTCTAACCGAATCAAATGCCGAAACAACAACAATACCAGGAGTATCATCAACGATGACGTCAACGCCGGTAACCTTCTCGAAAGTCCGAATGTTTCTGCCGTCCCGTCCGATTATTCTACCCTTCATATCATCCTGAGGTAGATCAATGGTCGATGTTGTACTTTCGGTGGTCTGCTCGGTTGCAAGTCTTTGCAAACTTGTGAATAACAGCTCTTTCGTGAGTTTCTCATGATTTTCACGCACACGCTCTTGCATCCGAGTTATCAAATGTGCTTCCTCATCGCGCATTTCGTCTCGAATCTGATTTAGCACGATTACTTTCGCTTCCTCTTCGTCGAGTTTGCTAATTTCCATGATTTTTTTGGTTTGCTCTTCAATCAGGCTGTTAAGTTCATCTTTTTTCTGGGTAAGATTTCTTTCTTTATCGTCAAAAGATTGTTCACGCCTTTCAAGGTTCTTTTCCTTCTGCTCGACTAAATCCGTCTTACGGTCGAGAGAATCCTCGCGTTTTGTGAGTCTTCTTTCCCATTCCTTCATTTCTCCGCGCGATTCCTGTAAATCTTTCTCAAAATCTTCGCGTTTGCTGAGAATTTCTTCCTTGATAGAAACCTGAGCTTCTTGTTTTAAAAGCTGAGCATCTCTCTTCGCTTCCTCTTTAATTCGATGAGACTCTGAAACTGCTGATTTTCTGAGAGTTTTATTGAGAATTATGTGTATCACGCTGGCAATTATTGCTCCTACAACGCCAATAGAAATAAGCAAAACTATCTCTTTGGCGGTAAGCCCAGAGAAAAAACTCTCTGTTTCTGCTGCTAGTATTTGCGTCTGAAGTATATACAATTCAAACATTTTGTGGAACTCCTTTCTGTTCACCTACATAAACTCTGAATAATGTGCAAATAGCACACATCCAAAAGGAGTCCATTGATTCTGCAAAGAAATCGACTGGAACGTCAATGTCGAAAATCTTAAATATCTACAGCATTTTTGAAGTTATGTATTCTTTCGTCACAAATGCCGTAAATTTTTACACCTTAGATGCTTTTCTTTACAACATGGTCAATAGGTTTACAATTTTGCTGACCTACCGGTCTTTCAATTCCTATCATCAATGTAGTTAAAAAAAGTCAAAAAGTTTGCACTTAACTTTATGCTTTAACTTTGCAACATTATTGCTGCCAAGCAAATGCAATTTAATACGCAGAATTTATGGACTCAGGCATGTCCAGTTGTTTTGAATCAGCGAAGATAAATAAAAAACACCAATTCTCAAAAACGGGCAAAACCTGCTAAATGTAATATTATACGATAAATTCAAACCGTCAATAAATTTGTGTAGGTTGAATAAAGATTTAACGATTTTTAATTTTTTGTTAGGGAATTATGAAAACTAATTTGTTTTATTTCGATTCAACTTTCACGAAAACTCTCGATCAGGCTTGTAAACATGCTTTTTCTTTGCGCCACAGTTTGATGAAACCCAAATATGTCGTTTTTGCAGAGAAAAAGGTAGGTCAGGCATCTTGTCTGACATGCACAGGAATATTGACAGGCTAGGAAGCCTGTCCTAACCAATACTAAAAAATTCTGTTACAGTGCAAAGTTGGAAATAACACTATCCGATGAATTCAACATCATCGTCACTTGGTTTCTGTTGAGAATCTGGGATTTTTTTGTTTTTCTTGGGTTTTGAATCAAATTTCTTTGGTTTGGACGATTTTTTCTTACCTTTACGGGTTTTTGTGGTGTTTTTGGATAAATAATCCTTCAGCATACCAATTTCAAAGTTTTTCAAACGTTTATGTTCGCCTCTATCAATTTCTGCGATACTCAGCGGACCAACTTTTGTTCTCGTGATTCTCGACACCGGATGACCAAGTTTTTTGAAGACCTCACGCAGATGCTCAGTGGGTTTGTTGTCGATGACAACTTCAATCACCGTATATTCTTTATGACGTTTTTTAACCTTTACCCGGTTTATGCGCATTTTTCCGTCGCTGAGCCACACACCTTTCTCAAGCTGAATAACACTTTCCTTTTCGAATCTTCCCCGAACGTGAATTTGATACGTTTTGTCCAGCAGAAAACTTGGATGTGTCATCATGTTTACGAGTTCACCATCGTTGGTAATAACAAGTGCACCTTCACTTTTCCTATCAAGTCTGCCAACCGAGTTCAAAGATTTGTCAACAGGTAGAATCGACCAGATTGTATATTTCATATCATCGGGATTTATAGGTTTTGCGGTTTTCAGTCCTTCAGGCTTGTTGAAAAGGTAGTATTTATACTTGGGAAAATGTATTGGTTCACCATCAACACTTATTTCGTCCTGCGCAGGATTTGCCTTAATCCCGAAATCCAAAACCACTTCGCCGTTAAGAGAAACCCGACCTTCAGCAATCATTTTCTCGGCTTCTCGTCTTGACGCAACGCCAGCACGAGACATGATGCGCTGAAGTCTCATGTCATCTTCTCTGTAATCCTTATCCACCGGTGATTTTTTTCTTTTCTTCATCTACATACTTTCTGCTTGGTAGGACAGACATCCTTGCCTGTCAACGCTGTTCTTTTCGCTCAAAAACCGAATTATTTTTTCATTATAATTAAAAACTTCGTTTTTTTACGGTTTTTTTCGCGGAAGCTGCGGAAAAAAATTTCTTTTTCCTTCGCTTTCTCTACACTCGAGTTATTGACATGATAAGATACTCGTTAATTTTTAAAACAGAATTCCGCGAGAGCTACATGAAATTTGCAATTAAATTTGTCGCAAAATATAGAATCCTGGTTATAGTTTTACTTATTGGTTTGTCGCTTGATTTATTCACAAAATGGTACGTTTTTAGTGATATACTTGGGATAACGTCTGATGATATTGATACTGCGGTTGCTGAGGCGGAAAAAGCCCAAGCTGATAACCAGAAAGATGAAATTTCCTTTGAGCCTAACAGATATCTCGAAATGAAACGTGTTGAGCTTGTAAAGGATCATGTATTTTTCTCATCAGTACTGAATCCTGGGGCATTTAGCGGGATTCTGGGTGGAAATAGACCTGTTCTCATAGGATTGTCGATATTTGCAGTTATCGTACTGCTCTGGATATTCTTTCATGCAACCAAAATAACATATATTACACAATTTCTCGGTGGCATCATCTTAGCGGGTGCGCTTGGGAATTTCTATGACAGGGTTGTGTTCAAGGTCGTTAGAGATTTTGTAGATTGTAGGATTCCTGATCTTCCTGAAATCCGGTTTTTCAATCCCTGGAATACCTTCAACCTTGCAGATGCATTTATTTCTGTTGGAGTATTGACCTTAACTTTCATGCTTCTTTTTACAAAAACAGAAAAAGATAAAAAACTTACGCAAGAAGATGACGATTCTTTAGAGAAACTGAGCGGTATTACACCGACGGATGCTGATTATTACATCGTTTTTCGTGATATTTTGGATATCAATACTCTCAAAATTACTTCTGAACTTGCGCAAATAACGAACTTACCTCAATTTGATATCAAGCGTTTATGCAGGAAACAAAAAGGATTTATTGACAAAACTTTTAATCGAAATTCGGCAGAAGAAATTTCCGAGTTTTTGCGCAAGACAATTACTGATGTTGAAATTGTACACATTGATAAATTTCCAAAACTCTCTCGATACAAAGAAATCTTCAATGTTGAGGGGCTTACTGAAGGACTAATGATTGATAAGCATAAATCTTTGGGGCTAAAACCAATCCCATGGGAAGATGTTCTTTACCTTGATCTCGCCATTGTTGCTGGCAAGAAAGACCCGGTTATTTCATTAATCAACGATACAATCGAGCGTACACAGATTCTACAATTGAAAGATTTGTCTCGTGAGGAGAAAAGCAAGGTTTTAATCAATATTCTAAAAGATGTCGATAAAATCTCGCTTTGGAGTGAATTTCTCAGAGAACAAATGGACATCATGAACGCTGAGGAGCTGAAGGAACAAAAAAACAATCTCCCTGTTGTCATTATCAATATCTTCTGCAAAAATGGAATTCGACTGCGAATGAGCTCGAATCTTCTGATTCCATCGAATCTTAAGCAGTCTCGAACGCCGAATCCTATTGTAAATGCACAGATAATACTCGATCAGTTGATGCAGTATTTTAGGGCAGACAAAATCAGTGAAAGCACGCTTGCATTTTTGAATAAGCGGACAAATGAAGGTGGGAAAAGCGTATTTCAAACCCAAATTATTGAGAATATGGTTTTTGAAACTGAGCAGGATTACGAGAATTATCTACGCTGGCTCGTTAATACAAAAGAAAAAGAGCTTGTGAACATGTAATAGTTTACATGTCATCAATACAACCACCACATTTTGCATAATTTAATGCTATCTTAGTAATTTGCCGGTTGAACCTGGGTGGGGAGGTGGGTGTTTCTTATCCCTGCAGAGTTTTATTCCATGTTCGGGCAATTTCAGTTCTTTTCGAATCATTTCGAAAATCATATCCCGAAGCACCGTAAATTCGACTTCTTTCTCGAACAAATTGAGCTTTATCTGCGCTGCCGCCATTCCCTGATGTCCACCGCCATTACCCTTGTTTTTTACAATCTTTTTTACGAGCTTACCAGCATGACCGTCAAGAGTGTTGCAGCGTACAGCAAGGCGCAATTCATTCTCGAAATATCCCATAACTATGACCCAATTCACATTTTCATATTGCAACATAAGGTCTGCAACGAGCGGAGCCATGTCAGGATTCAACATATGCTCCATATCAACAATTGTCGTATTGTCGTATACCATCGCATTTTCGAGTGCTTTACCCAAATCGATGTAATATTCACGAGGTAACGCTGGTTTCTCAATCTGCACGAGAATATCAGAGCTCATTATCGGGAACAGAATCTGATGAGCATCAATATCCCATTTTGATGTATGCCGCGAGAAATCCAGTGTATCGGTCTTGATTCCGTAGAAAAGGGAGGTTGCAAGTGCTTCGGAAATCTCGAAGTCTGCAGCATCAAGATAATGAGTAACAATCGTCGAACTTGAGCCGATATTTGAGCGAAGCTCTTGAAAATAATTGACCTTAGCAGTTGAAATCAAAGGATGATGATCGAAAACAGCAATAATTTCAACAGGTTCGGGAAGCGTGTGATAATGTGCATCTGGTTGAGTGTCAACAAGAATCACACCGTCAAAAATAGACGAATCCGCGATAAGTTGCATTGAATAAATCGGAATACTCAACTTCTTTATCATCAGCTTATTCTCGGTTCTGCCGATGATTCCGCCATGCCCGATGCGCACGTCCTTGCCGTATTTCTCCGAAATCAGCTTATACAATCCGAAAGCACTGCCAATCGCATCTGGGTCAGGGTTGTCATGGGTGAGAATCAGGATTTTCTCATATGCAGAAATAACCGCCTCAAATTCCGCAAGACGCACGGGTTCAAACGATTCGGGTTTTGTATCTTCAGAATTTATATTTTCACTGTTGCTGTTTCCCTGAGATTTCATATTTTTCGAGTTTTCCATAATTTAATCGCAATATTCGGCATCAA
>JAIOTL010000160.1 GCA_021106775.1 Planctomycetota bacterium
TGGGAATCCAGCAGAAGTTAGAATATAATAATGTATCAGTCTGGATTCCCGTTTTCTCGGGAATGACAACCCTTCAAAACTTGCTTGTCAGTGTACTAAAAGCCTGTCCTACCGCATTCGATGTTAAAGTGTATTTATCATTATCTGGTATCATCAATCACAAGAACCATTCGATGGAACGCAAAGATTGCTTCAGTTACAGACTTTTTCTTTCCTCGCAAAGACAACGGGCGTAATCTCTTCAAAATCTATAAATTCCATGTAATATGCACAGGGGACGGAAAAAAAGCAGGTTTACCTGCCTGGATTCCCGCTTTCGCAGGAATGACAAAAGGACGTAATCTCTACAATAACTATTACAGTGTTCTAGAATTAATGTAACACTGTGCTAGCCTGGATTCTACTTTTCGCTCAGAATGACAACATGGAAAAGCTCTTGTGTCTTCGCAGCTTTCAGGTTCGCTGGGGCAGGATTTAATCGAGTAGACGATGTTCTTCTTTTGGCTTCTTATCTTCTTTATCGTCTTCTTCAGCAGTTTTTTTGCCGAGTATGCGTTTCATGCGCTTTGAAACATAATCACCTGCGTTTATCGGGTCTTTCGCCTTGAGATTGAAGCTTTTGAGGATTTCATAATGCAGCCTGCGTGCAGAATCAAGGTCTTCTTCATCGTATTCCCATCTTGCATTTCTTAAATCACCCATATATTTTGGCATTGCTGTGTTAATTTCTTTTTCCACTGCAATGGCTAGCCCGATTTTGACTTTTTCATTTACTTTTTCTTTTTCCGTGTATGTATATCTGTCAAGGATAGGGTCATCATAATCTTGTTCAAATTCAGACAAATCATCCGTAACAATTACATGCACCCGAAGCCTGAAACCTTCATATGAGCTGATTGTCTTTTTTGCTGCTTCCTCGTTCCAATCCGTCATCAAAGTACCTTTGCCAGGTTCTTTCAGTTTAATTCTCTCATCTGGATAAAATCTGCTTCTAAGTAATGTGTTCTCAATTGAGTTAACGAGTTTCCCTCTTTCCGCCAAATAATATGATTTATCAACTTCGTACATTTCCCACGAATATTTGTATTGAGGACCGGTTGTTCTACACCCAATCGCTGAGAACAAAGCAATTATCATCAGAAAGTACAGGTAGTTTGTGTTTTTGAATTTCATTTTAATTACTTTCTTAATCGATTTTCCACTTTACTAAAACGTTGACAATCTGAATTGAAATTTTCTGCCAAATTGGACACCAGTGTAATAATATAACTCATTGGTTAATAAAAAGTATTGTGTAAAATTTTTCAATAAATTCGCTCAACCGCAATAATATGGATTAACAGGTCAGTTTTCGGAATTTTTTTCATAACTTAACAGACTTTTTCAATATAATAGTAATTACATCTTTTTTGTAATACTATCAGAGTAGTTTAAGGAGAGTTTATATTTGTGAAGTAAATTATAATGAAATAAGAAACTGAGAGGACAAAATGTCAGGTTCCGATAACATGCCCACAGCCGACAGAGATATTGAATTTTGCGAAAAAGCGATTAATGCTGGCTATATCGTAAAGGAAATTGTTCCATCGATTTTGCGCAAGCTTAATGAAAAGCGCATAAAAGGGGAGCAAAGCTCGATTGGTCAGGAATTAATATCATTGGATTTAATGTCATCCGAGCAAGTAAAAGAAATACTGCTTATGCTCGAAAATGTCGAGTTGACGTGCGAAAATTGTGGTAAGAAATATATTATTAGGGCATATGATCCCGGTAGGCAATACGCTTGTAAGGAGTGTGGGGCATATCTTGAGCCAGCGGATGCTGATTTACGCGTTCTAAAACATGAACAATCGCAGATTGCGGATGATGAGCAAGCATCTCGAACAACTTCAAGCAGCATAGGCGATCCGAATCCTCAACTTGCCGATTTACTTCCGCCAATGGAATCAGAAGTTGAAAGCGGTGAGAAAGATGATTTTGATGATCCTATTCTGGCATCTGCTCGAAGAGGCTCGTTGAAGGAAAAAGGAGTTATCGGTGAAAATGTTTTTGCTCTTGATGATGAAATGCTAAGTGAAAAACAGAATGAAGAGAATAATGAATTGAACAAGATTCTCGGCATCGACGCAAAAAGTGAAAACAAGAAAATGTCTGAAAAACCGAGTTTAGCCCGTGAGCGGAAAATCGAGGCTCAGAAAAAACAGCAACAAGCAATTGAAAAACAAACTCGACAGATGAAAAAGATGAAAATGCAAGAGCAAACCGAGGACTCTTTGGACCAATCTCCAGAAACAACCGAATATATTGATGAAATGGTTGCAAAACAAAGCGAAAAACTACTTGCAAGCAAACGTTTTCCTGAAGTTAAAATGCCTACGAATGCTGCCAAATTAATCTCGAAATCTAGAGAAGGAAACGAAAAAGAAGATATTGAGCAATTGGACAAGCAACTAAGTCAAAGTGAATTTTTGAAAATGATTGACCCTGAGAAGAAAGATGAAGAAGAAAAGGAAACAGATGAGACAACCGATGAGAAAGATGCTAAGAAGCCCAAGAAAATGAAAGTGAAATCAAAGGAAAAAGAGACGAAGAAAGATAAATCAGGTAGGATGGCGCCGCAATTACAGAAACCTGTTTATAAAACAGAGAAACCTTCACCTATTAATTACATCGTTATTTTTCTTGTTGTTTTGCTTTTTGCTGCTGTTATTGGTGCTTTCATGATGTTGACATTATGGAATAAATCGAAGACCGAACTCTCAAATAGTTTAATCATAATCAAGACCTTAAATCACAAGATTAAAACTCTTGAAAAAAACCTGAAAAGTATTGCTTTGAGCAACGCAAGCAGGGACTTGAGTGAGCGTTGGTTGAAAGGTCATGCAATTGTTAAAGAATATAAAGAGAAATTCAGCAAAAATCCAACTTCAGCATATTCACGGAAAATCGCGGAGTTAATTGAAACCAACGCTGCTATTTTACATCCGGTTTTCGCTCTGGACTCAGCAGAGTTTTATCAAAGAGGTGGTTTGGCACGTAAAGCCCTGATTTTGCTCAAAGATATGCTGAGTGCGAATGATGTCGATTCTCAGCTTAAAGTGCGACTTTATCTAAAAATTGCAGAAATATATATATTCGACTTAAATGCTTACGACCTCGATGAAGCAATTGAATATATTAACGATTCGGACAAAATCACCAACGTTTCCGAAGATTATAAGGATATTATCAGCGTTTGGAAGCACGTACTTGATGGGAAACAGCATGACGTTTTGAGTTTTGATTCAAAAGACAGCTATGAAAACAATATTGCTTTTCTTCTGAATAAATTTTCGAGTTTGATTCCAAGCTTGTATGATAAATATAAAATTTATGAATCGAATAAAACTGCGATGCGATTTCTTGAAAAAGCTTTACTTCTCTATACGGATAATTATTCCATCGACCTTATTGACTGCTTAAATGTTGTTGCAAGTGGGGATAACCTGAAATCAGCAACGAAATTTGAAGAATTCCAGAAGAAATACGGAGTGGCTGTATATTCGCAGGAATTGTTGAGCCGACTGTATATTAAACTGGAAAATTTCGTGAAAGCAGAAAAAGTTCTGACATGGTTGATTAACAGTAAGAAAGATCTTACCGAGCGAGAAAAACAGCGTGACACGGACTATTTTGACCATCGTGTAAAACGGGCAAATTGCTATGTTAAAAACAGGAAGTTGAATGAAGCAATAAAAGACCTGGATTATTTAATTTCGAACCCGATGTATTCGACAGATTCATATAAATTCAGAATAAAACTTGGTGATGTTTACTTGCTTCTTGGGAAATATGCAGATGCGTTAAAGCAGTTCGTCACTGCTAGTCAACATGACAGCGGTGTTGAAGTTACAAAACGCCTGATTAGAACTTATATTGAACTTGAGAGGTTAACATTTGCAAAGGATTTGCTCAAACAACTCGAGGATGAAGGTGCTGACA
>JAIOTL010000036.1 GCA_021106775.1 Planctomycetota bacterium
AAAATTAAAATTAACTCATAGTAAGTTTTTTGTTTTTTAACTGAAGTATTTTTTGCTATATTTTTTATATCTTCTTCAATATTGACTGATTCTATTTTCGTAATTTTGTCTGTAATATCCGATATTTCTGGATTGACAGCGTATTGTTTTTGATTTATTGAAATTATCGCACCAGTATTTAATTGTATTATGAACTCATTCATAGTTTTTCTATCAGTTATGAAAATAGTTTTCTCCATCCATTCATTATTAGCATGTTTTCTAATTTTCATCTTAATTTCATCAGTTTTTGATTGATTAAATTTTTTACTAACATTCAGTATAATGTCTTCAATAGTATAAATACAATATTTATCTCGGTTAATTAGTTTTTCACCACTCATATATTGCAGTAAATTCAATACCATTATCAACAATGAGGTGTTTTTATAATCGTATAACCTTGAGTTAATTATGGCTCGCATAGCATTATCTCTTGCCAAAATCCCAACAAGAATATTCGAATCAGCTAAAATTGCTTTTTCGACCCATTCTGCAGTTAGCATTTCAATTTGCTGAGCTTCACTAAAATCTAATTCAGAAATTGAAACACTTTTCATTAACTCGCTATTAACTATTTTTAATGAATCGATATTTTTAATACTATCATTGAGATTGAACCATTTTTTATCGTTTACACCTGCAAAATATATGATTGGTTTATTATACAACTCAGGTATATCTGTGTTTTTTGCAACCACCCATGCATCAATATCATTTTTATCACTAAATTCAGAAAAGTTTACGAATTTTACTTTATTCACTATTTTATTGAAAAACTTAATAAATTCTACTTCTAGACCGATAGCCCCAATTTTGTAAACTTCACTTTCTGCAAAATATCGGCATATTCTTCCATCGGTTGTAAATAAACCGTATTTATCTGAAAAGTTATCCAAAACAACAGCGTTTTTACCCATGCAATCCGTATTTGTTACTATGCCGTTTTCATCTATTAGTTTTAGCATGTTCTTTTCATTTGCTTTTCTATTTAACCTGAGTAAAATCGAATTATTGTCAAAACCAATGTATTCTGGAAATATTGGAATTTCTGCAAATGGAGGATTAATTACGGTTATATTCAAATTGCCAATTATTTCTTTATTTACTTGAAATGGTGTGAAAATAACTCCAATAGAGTTTGAATCTTGTGAGAATTCATGAATAAAAGAATTTAGTTTTGAGCTATAATCTTGATAATTCAAGAAACCTGCAGCCTTTATAGTATCCAAATATCCCTTTAACTGGCTTCTATCTAAACTTTGTTTATGAACATTAATAATAGGTAAATACACGCTAAATTGTGCAGTCTTAGTTACTTTCGTACAAATTCTATTAAATAATGTATCATGACAAAACTCGAATGCACTCTTTCCTTCAGATGTAATATTCTTCATTAATTCAGAATCGTCAATAAATATTCTTACATTTAAGTTTTTTTCTTTTGCAAATGTCAAAGATAAATTCGCTACTGATAGAGATATAAACACCAACACAACTACAATTAACAACGTAAATAAATCGATTCTTGATTTTTTGCTTTGAGATAATTTTTCTATTTTTGCTATCTTTTTCCAGATGAGCAAAGAAGGTACAACCATTTTTCGTGGTTTTTTGGAAATAAATAGAAAAAATATTACAATAGGTATTGATATTAAAGAAATCAACCAGACCGGATTAATAAATTCCATGCTTTACTACTTTACTGACTGTTATGGCAAGAAATAATATTAAATCGTTAGATTTAAGTGTCGCCAGCCATCCCAAATGAAATTAAAATCTGATTCAAAATCTCCTTATTTTCAGGCTTAATCGGTACGAGCGGCAGTCGAACACTTCCATTATATCTACCCAGAAGCATCAACATCGTTTTCACAGGTACTGGATTCGTCTCTACAAACATCGCCTTTGAAAGCGGATAAAGCTTATTGCTGATCTTCAACGCCTTCTGAAACTCACCTGCCTGCCATGCATTGTAAATCTCGAGAATATCACCAGGCACAATATTGCCAACCACCGAAACAACCCCGACTCCGCCGAGAGCATACATCGAGAGTGACAGCGCATCATCACCTGACAAAATCTCAAGCTCCGTACTACGCGAAATCTCAGTAATTTGGTCAAAATTCCCACTGGCTTCCTTGATTGCCACAATATTGTCAATCTCCGCAAGACGTTTAACCGTATGCGAATTCATATTCACAGAAGTCCGTGAAGGCACATTGTACAAGATAATGTCAATATCAACAGCATTCGCAATCGCCTTATAATGTTGATACAAACCTTCCTGCGTGGGTTTGTTGTAATATGGCGTAACTATCAACGCGCCGTCAGCACCAGCATCTTTCGCCTGTTTGGTCAATTCAATAGTTTTCGCAGTATCATTGCTGCCTGTACCCGCAATAATCTTAAACCCCAATTCCCCTGACACCTCAACCGATTTCTCGATCATGCGTCGATGTTCATCGATACTCAGCACAGCACCTTCACCCGTTGTTCCGCAAACGACTATCCCATGTACCTCATAATCCATCAGAAATTCAAGATGTTCCCTATATATTTCATAATCGATCTTACCTTCACTTGTAAAAGGCGTTATCGTTGCAACATAGATACCTTCAAACATAATTTCCTCCAAAGAGAAATCATTCACAGAATATTAAAGTATTAAACTGGAGATTTCGACTTTCTGCCTTTCTTCAAACTTTGTAAACTGGCATGCTTGCGCCAACATCTTTGAAACATTTGAAACAAAAATGATACTATATGTTTAACATATTCAAACAGATTATTAAAACTAATACCCTAGTATATTATAACATCAATGTGAAAAATCGCTGATAAACAAATTCAGCACTTCTGAAGGAGAATCGATGAGCAAATACATTATCCCGGTGATTCTTATTATCGCATTCATCATAATCGCGGTGTTATTCTTCCCAAGTTCAGACGAGAAAAGAATTCGTGAAATAATTCATGAATGCGAGATTGCATTAAACGACAAAAATATTCAACCAATTATCGATTATCTCGACGATGGATTCATTGTGCCTGAATACAATCTTGACATCAATGATATCAGAGATGATAACTTTTTTACAAAAACTCTGAGAAACTTCGATAATCTTGATGTTCGAAAAATTAGTGTCGAAGTGGAAGAAAACACTGCAAACGTTAACATGATTGTCAGAATCATAAATTCTCAGGTAAAATATGAATTACCCTTTGAAGTAAAAGCTGAATTGAAAAAACAAGACGAGAATTGGTTCTTCAAGAT
>JAIOTL010000270.1 GCA_021106775.1 Planctomycetota bacterium
AGCTTATCCTGCCAATAATCATAATGTGTAAAACGTCTGAGACTTGCTTCAATTCCGCCGATAATTATGGGTGTTTTTCCAAACGCACGCCTGAGTAGATTGCAGTACACGACAACCGCACGATTGGGGCGTTTCCCGCCGATGCCACCACCAGAATAATCGTCCCAATTCCGTTTTACCTTGGCGGAAGAATAATTGGCGACCATGGAATCGACGTTACCGGCACTGACACCAAAGAAAAGCTTTGGCTCGCCGAGTCTTGAAATGTCTGACACATCGGCAATCTCAGGCTGGGCGATAAGCCCGACGCTTAATCCCAGAGATTCAAGCAGACGAACAATCACAGCGGGTCCGAACGACGGATGATCGACATATGCATCCCCTGAGACGATTATCACGTCAAGCTGTTCAATCCCGCGTTTTTCCATATCCTCATGCGTTGTTACCGGAAACATTTCACGTTTAACTTTCCGATATGAAGTGTGCTCTTTTTTTGTATTCACTTGATTGGTTTCTCAATTAAAAAGTTTTGCTTTGCAGAAATTCCAATTTTACATAGAATATTATTTTCATAATAAATCTTTCTAGAAACTCAAAATTATAACGTTTTTCATTTTTTTTTATTCTTTTTTATGGAGAAAATTATGGGACCAGTCGGCAAAATTAGAAATCCAATTGTTATTCTACTTCTCTCGATTATAACATTTGGTATTTACGCTATCGTTTGGTACATCATGAGCTTTGTTGAGCTTAAAGCTTTCAGGCAGAACCGTGGTTTGGACTTGCCGGTTACATTGTTCTGTATTTTTTGTTTTCACTGCCGCTTTTATGGTTGCTTCCGAAAGACATCGGCGATGCTTTCGCTGAAATCGGACAACCGAAGGCAATCAACGGCAACTACGGATTTTGGGTTTTCTTACCTGTTATAGGGGGATTTATCTGGTTCTTCAGTGTTGTTGGCGCTTACAACAAATTATGGACAATTGGCGGAAAATCAGCACAGATGGCACAGCCGGTTCAGAAGTAAATTGGCTATCAACTTTACATTTTGATAATTTCAACAAGGCGGGGTAAAACCCGTCTTTTTTTGTGTACCAGCAATATGTACAAGAATTTTTGTCATTCCCGTGAAAGCGGGAATCCAGACTGATACAATACTATGTTCAAACTTCTACTGGATTCCCAATCAAGTTGGGAATGACAGAAACAATTTCTCGATTACTATTCTTTTTGTGTAAATCATGTAAACAATTGTGTTTTTTTGAACCAAAATCAGATTTTGAGATTAATATTAAAATCTAATGATTTTTCGGTCTTAATGAAATAAACTGCAAAATTCGTAAATAATGGAGTATCGGAAATGGAAACCAGCGGGAAGAAACGTGTGCTTTCGGGGATTCAACCCACCGGACAGATTCACATTGGCAATTATCTCGGTGCGGTAAAGCAGTGGGTGCGATTTCAGGATGAGTACGATTGCGTTTTTTCCATTGTGGATTTGCACGCGATAACGATTGCGCCTTATAATCCCGCGGAACTCAAGAAAAACACACGGGAATTGGTCGCGATTCTGATTGCATGTGGAATTGATCCCGAAAAGTCTGTGCTGTTTGTGCAGTCGGACGTACACGAACATGCTGAGCTCGCATGGATGCTGAATTGCGTTACACCGCTTGGTTGGCTGAATCGGATGACGCAATTCAAGGAGAAATCTGGGCAAAATAAGGAAAATGCGAGTGTGGGCTTGTTTACGTATCCTGCGCTGCAAGCTGCTGACATCCTGCTCTACGACACTGATTTGGTGCCGGTTGGTGAAGACCAGAAACAGCATATCGAGATTTCGCGGGATATTACGCAGAGGTTCAATCACCTGTTCGGCGAGACGTTCAAAATGCCGGATTATTTCATCCCTGAAACCGCAGCCCGTGTTATGGGTTTAGATGACCCAACGAAAAAGATGAGCAAAAGTGAGGAAGGCTCGAACCATGCGATTTACCTGCTGGATGAACCCGATGTCATCCGTCGCAAAATCAAGCGTGCGGTTACGGATTCGGAAAGAGGTATCGTTTTCGATAAAAAGCGCGAAGGTCTGTTCAACTTGCTTAACATTTATGCTGCTTTTGCTGAAGATGTATGGACGGGGGACAATATAAATCGAGATGAGATGAATGAACTTGCTAAGAAATTAAACCTTGATCCAAATGTAAGTAATAGACTTATTAGATTTGGATTGAAATCACATGAATTGAAACTCATTCGAGCATTTATTGAGAATAGATTCAGAAACAAAGGGTACAAGGAGTTGAAGCAGGAATTAGGTGATTTGCTCGTTGAAAAGCTTACGCCGATTCGTGAGAGATTCCTGGAAATCAAACGCGACAAGAAGTACTTGAGCAGAGTGCTTTACGAAGGTGCGCAGAAAGCGCGTGAAATCTGTGCGCCCATCCTCAAAAAAGCCAAGAAGGCAATGGGTTTAGGTGGGTAGGTAAAACTTGTACACTGTTGCATAAGTTTCAGTGAATTGTTGAAACAGCAATCCCTAGCAGTTAATGCAAACATTGTACTGTCATTTCAAGCAAGCGAATGTGTCTCAGCGAAATAGCGTTATACAAGCAGTTGTATAATTGCAGTTCGTCCATAGATTATTGCTAAATCGATTTCATAGCAAATGAATAGGTTTGTATAGTGGACATTCATCGGGTGGTGCCTGCAAAACGCTAACTATCGCTAAATTGAAGTCTGTCCTACCAACAATGTCGCAAAATTCATGTTCGGTGTATTAGAATCAGATTAATCAAGCGACAAAATGTCAACCGCTCGAAGAAGCGTTAGAACCTGCGTCTTTTGTATTGTGTTGCCCTGTTTGAACTGCGAAATACAATCGTTTTTAATCTCAGGATATTTGTCCAAATTCCCGATATTTGCGTGAAATTCTTTGTCGAGAAATTCCCGTAAGCTTGGATTATTTCTGTACCAAGCTTCAATCGGAATCATGCTGTAATGTCGCGACAGATGCAACCTTCTTTTCAACGCCCTAATTGCTCGTTTGCAGAAGGAAACTGCACGAAAATATGGATGCCATTTGTTGATGCTCGTCATGGTTTGTTCCCATTTATACTTGCCGATATCCCTGTGCTTGCGTCGAATCCAGTCAAGGTAGATTTTCCATCTGTACTTCAACTTTGGTGGGATAGACAGAGAATATTCAAGAAACTCAACATCAAGAAACGCTGAACTAAACTCGGTAAACTGCTGAGTCATCCAAAACCCATTAAAATTGCCGTTGAACGAGCGGTTGTAAAGCCGAAACATTTCGAAATTGCTGTAATTTGCAGCAATCTGCTCAAACTCAGCATGGATTTTACCGAGAAATCTCGTAGAATATGCACCATAATTCATGTCGATTTTTTGAGCTGAATCTTTAAGAATTCCGACTATAACTGCTTCACAGATCATGCCAGTATGCTGACGTCAAAAATCCTTGTGATTAAAAAAACTTGTTATACGAAGATAATGGTTACGCACAAGATAAAAGACATTACAATAATCGACATGTACTG